>NZ_KV821941.1:0-46845 GCF_001815785.1 Corynebacterium sp. HMSC056F09 | reverse complement strand
CAAGAAATACCGCAGCTTTCAACTCGTCGTTGGCGGCGAAACCATCCACGCCGCAGTACCACTACCCCCGGAAATCCAAACCCTCGTCGACAACATCACCGCCCCAACCCTTCGGCACTAATTTGAGCCAAGTCAGGCTACACTAATCAAAATGGTTGAATTAGCGTTCGGCGTTGCTTTTTGCGGATCTAGCCCGGGCTACGAGATTCGGTGGACGGATTCGTCGCTCAGTTTTCTAATGTCACAAGCATTGAGTTGTCATTCGTAGAAATCCAGTTGGAGGTGTCTTGAGATGCTCTTAAGGAAAATGCTCTCTCCTGCAACTGTAATCAGAGTGAATGTTCTTGTGGATGCGTACGTGACTTCATTTCTTGCAGCTTCTGTAGGTTACCTGACAGTAGAATCTGGTCTTGATGGTCAAGGTGCTTTGCATGCGGTGGGCACGGGCATTGTTATTGGGACAATTCTGTCGTTGCCGCTTGCACGTCTCGGAGATGTCGTGGGCGAAGCTAGGGTTCTCGGCTGTGTGCAGATTTTTCAGGTTGTCGCATATGTTGTTCTTGGAATAGTCCCTGGTCAAATCCCATTGATGGGTGCTTTGGTTGGAATCTTTTTGCTTGGAAGGTTTGTTTCGCCTCTGAGAGGTGCTCTTCCTCCACGTTACCTGCAAAAAGAGGAGCTAGTTAGTTTCAAAATTGGGCTACGAACAGCAACGTTGACTGTCGTTCTACTTGGGACAGCCACCGTATCATGCGTTCTGCTTTTTGATATCTCGATTCGAACCTTTGCTTCGTTGCTTGGGATTTTTGGATATTTTGTTTGTATGCTCGCGACGCAAGTATTGAAGCAAAATCAAGGGGTCGACGTTGTACGCCGAGCTTCAGTTTCCGTCAGATTTTCATTGGCAACAGATGTATGGATTTCTTGTCTAAAGGTCTTTGTTACATTCGCAATTGTCACAACCGGTTCCGTTCTAGTGCCGTACATACTGGCATCCAAGGGAAGTAAGCTTAGTTGGTTGCTATTGTGCTCTGTATTTATAGAAATTGCGATCAATTATGTTATCCAGAAGAACTCTCGCTTCAAGGAAGGAGGTGGGGCTTCAAATTTCGCCTTACTCTTGCTAGCAGTTGCTTTGGGGGTGTTCGGCGGGATTCTCTTAGTTAGCAGTGCTGTGCTCTTACAATCAATGATTGTCTTTTCATTAGCCTTGATGGCGGTATTCTGCTTAAATCATACCGCCCGGACGTTCGCAACTATTATGGCTTGGCAGTTTCAGTATGAGAAAGGTGATGATAAAGATCGGACATTTGTGGTAGCTATATTTTCGATGGCGTCAGCTTTTGGGATCGGGTTTGCAAATTTAATAGGTGCAAAAATTTACGAAGTAGTAGGTGTGTAAATTCATAATGAAGGATATCTTCGAAAGCCCGAGAATTAACAGTAGGAATAGACGTGGGCGCTGGTACCCACGACATGAATCTTGGATGCAGTGCGCACGAGCGCGAACTTCGACGCACCCATGCGCGAGCCCTAGTAGTCCGTCTGGTCGAGTGAATTAGTCTATTAGCAGTGTCGGTGGCCGTCTATTGGAATGGTTTATTTGCGACCAGCGTTTTTGTCAGATGCGAGTTTTTGGTACCGGTGTTCTGGGGACTCGGTACTGCCGTGTTCCGGGTAGTTGGTACCGGGCCGAGGGGGGCGTCGGCCCGGACGGGCTACAATTTCAGGGTGGAATCACAGCTAGTCGCCTACATCGATGAGTCCTCCGCCCTTAGACCCCCAGACCGGCAGGAGTACATGGTGTGTGCAACCATCATCGACACTCAAGACTTGGAAAAAATACGCGAGGAGCTGCGTCCACTACGACTTCCTGGCCAGGTCAAACTTCACTGGACCGACGAACGTAATAGCCGACGCCGAAAAATCGTGGACACCCTTTCTGAGATCGACTCCATGCAAGCGATCATCACCCACCAGAGTGAAGTGAGCAAAAAGACGGAGAGGCACCGCAGGAAATGCTTGGAGCAGATGTACTTCGAGCTCTCCGACATGCACGTCCACAACGTCACTTTGGAAAGCCGGCAAGAAGCACAAAACAGGCGAGACGTCGCCCATATAGTTGCCCTGCAGGGCCAGGGACAAAGTGCTGGCATCCGACTGCGACACGTACGCGGTGGCGATGATCCCCTGCTCTGGATTCCAGATGCCGTTCTGGGAGCACTGAACTCCGTCCATCTAGGGGAAGAGCAGTACTGGGAGAAGCTGCACGAGAAAGTGGTCCTCAACCGTCCCACCCCGGATTCCCTCTAGAGGCAGGCGAAGACCCTGGGTCCAGTCGTCCGGCTGGGGTCCCAGGGTCTTCTTCCGATCCTGTCGTAACAGGTGGCAATAACACTAGGGTAGCACCATTTGGCACCATTTGGCACCGATAGGCCCCGTTCGTTTCCTTAGCTGGATCGGCGGCCTCATCCTGGTTTCCTGACAAAATCCACATCGACCAAGCCGAACGCAGCGGGCTAAATATCACTCTGCTCAATACCCCTAGACGTTGACACCGACATGCACCGCCGAGATACAGCTCCTTCCAAGTAGAAGTTGACGCAACACCAGCGGATTGTGGTGTCGCCAACATCAACTATGAAAGAAAACCCCATGCAGTACCGGATACACGGAACACCGGTACCAACTACGCGGACTCGCGGTACCAACTACCCCAAATTGACATTTTAGAACAAGTGAATGAATGCGGCGGCTAAGGGGGCAGGTCTTTCAAATCAGCTTGTACTTCTCCTCGATCTGGAATCATTGGTGACCTTCATGAGTGCACTTCTAAGTTTGCGTTCATAGGCCTGAGGACAAGCAATCACACGGGTTCCTGAACCCCATAACCTCGTCATTTAAGGGACTACATGCCTGACGTTTTAAGTCTTTAGCGCTCCCGTAAATCGTTGGCCACCAGCACTGTATTGATAGCGGGATGTCGTTTCCTTTTCGTGCTTTATAACTAGAATGAGGTCGGTATCAACTTTTGGCGGGATAGCGAAGGAGAACGCGATGAGGTTCCCGCAGACTTCGGCTTCTTTTACTCATTCTTATAACCCGGTCTTTCTGAAGGAACTGAAGGCTGTTCCCTACGGGAGAAAGAACGAGAACCCCTCTCCCTACAACCTTTGTCCGGTCTTTGAATCAGTAGAGCCTGTTCCGCAAGTGCGCGATATCCGTGGTGGGCTTGTGTTTTTCGGAGCGATGGTCTTGGCAGCGGGACTCATCTTCTTTGTGGGCTTGCTTCTTAACAGCTTCAAGGTTCCGGGTCTCTTGGCGTTTCTTCTTGGCGCGTCGCTCCTTTATTTTTTGTTTCTCATCGCTAAACATGCGCTGTTTGCTCTTCGCATTAATAGGGCCTGGAAGAATGGCTGGATCGATTTTTATCCGGTACTCCTTGGCAGTCTTTTTCACGATGAGGAGAATGCCAGGCGTGGGAAGAAAGGGAATTTTTATGCCACGAAGGCGTTGGTCGTGGCGCCAAACGGCGAGTCCCGGATGCTCGAGGTGTCCGTGGAGGGGCTGAGGTTGGACCGAATGATTAGGGAAGGCGCTGTCATGGTGCGTGACCGCCAGGGTATTCGCCTTGATGCAATCCGCAATAATGGGTGGACATTCTGGGCCGTCGTTCGTGGTCGGCCGTTGGACGACGGAAGCGTGGAACATGGGCTGTCCGCTTCACAGGTGGCTGCGGGCTTGGATCGCGTTCGGCATGGTTGGCCATTGGATCGGCTTGATTCCTTGCCTGATGGCCCGTGAATTTTGACTATTAGCCATGGTTGTGGGTCATTTCACTCACCAGTCGGTGCATTGCCGGTTTCGGGCCGCTGACCTGTACACTGGTTCGGTACATACGGACGCGTCTACCGCAGAAAGTGCATGGATTTAATGTCTGAATCTAACTCCCGCGACCACGAGCGTGGCCGCGAAGGTTCCTCGGAAAGCAACCGGGGAAACAACCGCTCTGGTGGCCGGAAGTTTGAGAAGCGTGGCGGCGCATCGGGGCGTCGAGAAGAGCGTCGCGGCGATCGCCGCGATGATCGCCGTGGCGGTCGCGCTGGTGCTAAACCTCGTCGTGGGGATCGCCGCAACGATCGGCAGGGCCACGATCGTGATAAGCACAAGGCCTCGCATCCGCAGCGTTCGGGTTACCGTGAGGAGCGGATCAATCGCCGCATGACGGACCCGGATCTGCCATCTGATATCGATATCACTGACCTGGATCCTTCTGTGCTGCAGGACCTCTCCTCGCTATCGAAGGAAAACTCCGAAGCAGTGGCCAAGCATCTCATTATGGCGGCAACGTGGCTTGATGATGACCCGCAGCTGTCACTTCGCCACGCGCGCGCGGCAAAGGATCGCGCTGGACGCGTATCGGTTGCGCGTGAAATGAATGGAATCGCCGCCTACCGTGCTGGGGAGTGGAAGGAAGCTCTGGCGGAGTTGCGTGCTGCGCGCCGCATTTCCGGTGGCCCTGGATTGCTTGCCGTGATGGCGGATTGTGAACGCGGCCTTGGTCGCCCAGAGAAGGCCGTGGAGCTGTGGCGCAGCGAAGAGGCCAAGGAGCTGGCACCGGAGGATGCCATCGAGTTGGCAATCGTGGCTGCAGGTGCACGCTTAGACATGGGTCAAGCAGATTCTGCTGTGGTCACGATTCAGCGCGCGCAGCCGAACAAGGACGCCACAGGTGTGTCTGCCTGCCGCCTTACTTATGCTTACGCCAATGCCCTGCTGGAGGCCGGCCGTAAGGATGAGGCACAGGAATGGTTCCAGCATGCGGTTGACATCGATGAAGGAGACTGGACCGACGCCGCGGAGCGCCTGGCCGAATGTAAATAATGAGTATTCTCAAGACCCACGATTCGCTGCTGCTAGATCTTGACGGAACCGTGTGGGAGGGAGGACAGGCCCTCCAGTGCGTCGTTGACGTTATTAACTCCTGCGGTGTTCCCGCGGTGTACGTGACGAACAATGCTTCCCGCAGCCCCCAGACCGTGGCTGGCATGCTCGGAGAAATTGGACTGAAAACGGATGCCAACCGTGTTGTTACCTCCGCGCAAGCCGCAGTCAAGATTGCCCGTGAGGACTTCCCGGCAGGAACCAAGGTTCTTGTCATCGGCGCTGACTCATTCCGCACTCTGGCCCGTGAGGCAGGGTTCGAAGTAGTCGACAGCGCCGATGATAAGCCTGCGGCAGTGTTGCAAGGCATGGATAAGTCGGTCGGTTGGGAACAGCTTTCCGAGGGGGCATTTGCTATCAATCAAGGTGCGAAATACTACGCCTCCAACCTCGATACGTCGCTGCCGACGGAGCGAGGAATGGCCGTGGGTAATGGCTCGCTCGTCGCGGCTGTTGTTTCGACCACGGGCGTTGAACCTATTTCTGCAGGCAAACCGGAGCCCGCTATGTTTACGCAGGCGGCCAAGCTGGTGGGGTCGGCCAAACCCCTTGCTGTCGGCGACCGTCTGGACACCGATATCGTCGGTGGTAATAACGCAGCGATGGATACGTTCCACGTGTTGACCGGTGTGTCTCGTGAGCTGGCGCTTATTGAAGCCATTCCGGAGGCACGTCCCAATTTCATCGGCGCGGGCTTCCACGAGCTCTCACTCTCGGAAGCACAGGCACGGCCAGGAGCCCAGGGCGGATTCCGGGCTCGGTATGACGGCTATGACATTGTCCTTCAAGGAGGCGATGAGAAGTCGACTTCGGTCGAGGCGCTGCGCACGGTTTTGGAAGTAGCCTGGGCGGGCGCTGAGCCTCCTCGCTATATTCAGCCGCGGAGCGAGGCCGCTGAAAGAGTAGTATCCACATGGCGGTAAAGCCCCATGACCCGCGGGCGGTGCTTGCCCCAGAAAAGCTGGATGCGTCCATCGCTGCGATTCTTAACGAGCCATCGGAAACTCTTGAGCAGGAGCTGGTCCAGCTGGACCGTGCTCACACCGTGCTGCGGGATGCGCTTCAAGACAACTAGCGCTTTACACCAAGGAATGTAGGGGAAAGAGGACCTGTCTATGCCACCGCAACGTCGCCGTCTTGACGCGGAGTTGGTACGCCGAAAGATCGCGCGCTCACGTGAGCACGCTGTTGAGATGATCAAGGCCGGCCGCGTGACGGTTGGTGGTTTCAAGGCCACCAAACCCGCCACGGTGGTGGAACCAGAGGTATCCATCAAGGTGGAGGCCAGTGAGGGGGATGACTGGGCGTCGCGAGGCGCACACAAGCTCTTGGGCGCATTTGAAGCCTTTGACGTGGATCTGAAGGGCAAGCGCGTGTTGGACGCAGGAGCGTCGACCGGTGGGTTTACCGATGTCTGTTTACGCCGCGGTGCCGCGGAGGTGTTATCGGTTGACGTGGGCTACGGGCAGCTGTTGTGGCGCCTGCAAAACGATGAGCGCGTTACCGTGTTAGACCGCACGAATATTCGTAATCTGACCCTAGAGCAGACCGGTGGGCCGTGCGATGCCATGGTGGGTGACTTATCTTTTATCTCCTTGAAATTGGTGCTTCCGGCCATCGTGGAGTGCATGGTCGATGGCGCGTGGTTACTGCCCATGGTCAAGCCACAGTTTGAAGTAGGTAAGGACCGTATTGGCGCCGGCGGCGTGGTGAGGTCACCCGAGCTTCGCGGGGAAGTAACCAAGGACGTGGCGGTCTTCGCTCAGGAGCTCGGCCTAAGCGTAAAAGGTGTGGCTGCCTCCCCGCTACCGGGACCGAGCGGTAACGTCGAGTATTTCCTCTGGCTGGTCAAGGACGGGATGTCCACCCCGGAGGATAGGCTGGACGTACTCATCGAAACGGCAATTAAGGAAGGACCTCAGTGAGCACTACCAGCGCCGCGGATGGCACCATGCGCCGTGAAATTCTTCTTGTCCCGCACGCCAGTCGCGAGGAAAACCTTGCCGCCACCCACCGGGCCGCGGAGCTGCTGCAGGAGGCAGGCATTAAGGTGCGCGTCTGTGCTGCGGATACTGTGCTTCCCGGGCTGCAGCACGTCCGGCATACACCAGCGGCAGCAGAGGGCTGCGAACTGGTGTTGGTGCTCGGAGGCGATGGCACGTTCTTGCGCGCTGCGGATATGGCCCGCGCCGTGGACGTTCCGGTGTTGGGCATCAACTTGGGGCACGTGGGCTTCCTCGCAGAATGGGAAGCGGAGTCCCTAGACCGTGCGCTCGTGCGCGTCATCGAGCAGTCCTATGACGTCGAAGACCGCCTGACCATCGACGTGAGCGTCTTCGATTCGGAAGGCGCGTTGCGTGAGCGCAGCTGGGCGCTGAATGAGGCGTCGATTGAAAACCTCAACAGGTCCGGAGTGCTTGATGCCATCCTCGAAGTGGATGGCCGCCCAGTATCCGCTTTTGGGTGCGACGGTGTACTTATTTCTACCCCTACGGGCTCCACGGCTTATGCCTTCTCCGCCGGCGGCCCTGTGCTGTGGCCTTCGCTCGATGCCATCCTGGTGGTGCCGAATAACGCGCACGCATTGTTTACCAAGCCGCTCGTGGTGTCTCCGGATTCACAGGTAGCGGTGGAATCGGCATCGGCAACGACTCCCGCCGTGGTGATCCTCGATGGTTTTCGGGAAATCTCCATGCCCCCAGGCTCACGCGTGGAAATCGTGCGCGGTGAACGGCCGGTGCGGTGGGTTCGCCTTGACCACCAGCCTTTCACTGACCGGCTTGTGTCCAAGCTGCGCCTTCCCGTGGAAGGCTGGCGCGGACCGCGGCATTAACCTGCTCTAGCGCGTAACCAGGAAGGAAGATAACTCTCCGTGCTCGTTGATATCAGCATTTCTGATCTCGGTGTAATTGAAAGCTCCACCGCGGAGCTTTCGCAGGGGCTCACCGTGCTCACTGGTGAAACCGGTGCTGGCAAGACCATGGTGGTGACCGGCTTGCGCCTGCTCGCGGGAGGGCGCGCTGATGCCTCGCGCGTGCGCGAAGGAGCCTCCAAAGCTGCCGTCGAAGGGCACTTTTCTTCTGACTCGAAGGCCGTGGCGGAACTAGTCGAGGAAGCCGGGGGAGAGCCCGATGAGAACGGCGAATACATCGCCTCCCGCACGGTGTCGGCTGCGGGACGCTCGCGGGCCTACCTGGGTGGGCGAGCGGTGCCAGCGGCGACGCTGGGGGAGTTCGCTTCCCATCTCATTACCGTCCACGGGCAAAACGATCAGCTGAGGCTGTTGTCTACTGATCAACAGCTGGCGGCCATTGACCGCTTCGACCCTGCAGTCGACGCGGTCCGCGAGGCATATACCCAGGCATTTAGCCGCTGGCGCGCGTTGGCCAAGGACTACCAGCGCCGTACAGAATCACGGCGTGAGATGGCACAGGAAGTCGACCGGCTCCAGTTCGCGATAACGGAGATTTCGGACCTTGACCCGGAACCGGGCGAGGACGCAGAGCTCGTGACCCTCATTAAGCGCCTGCAGGATGTTGATGCCCTGCGCGAGGGAGCCGCCACCGCGCTGAGCGCTCTCGACGGCGGGGAAGGTTTCGGTGATGAGGACACCGCCGTCAACCTCGTCGGCACCGCTGAAACCGCATTGGCTGGGGCCAGCGACGTCGAACTCGCGCGGCTCGGGGAGCGATTGAGCGAGGTCACCACGCAATTGACCGATATTGCCGCTGAGCTCACCACGTATCTGGGAAATCTCCCCGCAGATCCCAACCTCCTCGAGGAATCCCTGCAGCGCCAACAGGAGCTCAAGCGCCTGACACGTAAGTATGCCGCAGACATCGATGGGGTGTTGGCCTGGCGTGACGCGGCAGAAGCGAAACTCGCGACGTTGGACACCTCCACCGAGGCCCTCGAAGCATTGAAGAAGGAGGTAATGGCGGCCGAAAAGACAATGGTGGCTAAGGCCGAGAAGCTCACCGCCGCCCGCACCAAGGCAGCGAAGAAGCTGGGCTCGCAGGTCACCGAGGAGATTCACGGCTTGGCCATGCCTCATTCCATACTGACGGTCGCCGTGCACAAGGCGAAGTACTCCAAGACGGGCGCGGATGAAGTGGAATTCCAACTCAACGGAAAGCCCTTGGCCTCGGCCGCCTCCGGCGGTGAGCTCTCCCGCGTCATGCTAGCGATGGAAGTGGTACTCGCCAGCGGCGACGGCACCACCTTGGTCTTCGACGAAGTGGACGCCGGCGTGGGTGGTCGCGCGGCGGTGGAGATTGGGCGTCGGCTAGCGCGGCTGTCCATCACCAACCAGGTCATTTGCGTGACCCACCTGCCCCAAGTGGCTGCCTATGCGGATTCGCACCTGCACGTGTCCAAGGAGAAATTCACCTCAGGCGTGGCGGATTTGAGCGCCGAGGAACGCGTCGAGGAACTCGCCCGCATGCTCGCTGGTCTTGATGACACCGCGACTGGCCGCGCGCATGCCCAGGAGCTCTTCGACCGGGCTCAAGCAGAAGTAGAGAGTTTCCGCGCGCCTTCCACACATTGAGCGCCTAACAGGGGAAACTGTCAGGCATGAGTCTGTTTTCCCGTAACACCGATCTGCCTGGAGAACACGGCGCGCTGCGTGATTGCACCCCGGGTGGCAAGGGCATGAAGAAGTTCAGCGCCGGTGACTTCGCAGTCATCAACGCCGCCAACATCTCCCGCCAAGAGGCCCAGACCCTCGTGGATATGAAACCAGCTGCTGTGATTAACGTGGCGGAGTTTTCTACCGGCTCCATTCCGAACTATGGCCCGCACATGCTTCTCGACGCCGACGTCACCCTTATCGAGGGCGTGGGCCAAGATTTCGTCAGCAACTTCAAGGACGGGAAGAAGGCGCGTCTTACTGAGGACGGGACGGTGTATGTGGGGGATACCCAGCTGTCTTCTGGAACGGTGGTTACCCGGGACCGCGCGGAGAAGAACTTCTCCTCCGCGCAACGCGAACTTATCGACCATATGGAAGCCTACTTTGGCAATTCCATCGAGTTCATCCACTCCGAAGGCCCGCTCCTCATCGATGGCCTTGGCGTTCCGGATGCTGGTTCCGTCATGGCGGGACGCAAGGTCCTCGTGGTGTCGCCCTCTGAGGAGCACCGCAAAAAGCTCACGCTGCTGCGCAACTTCATCCGCGAGTATGAACCCGTCATCATCGGTGTCGACTCTGCCGCAGATACGTTGGTTGAGCTGG
This sequence comes from Corynebacterium sp. HMSC056F09, assembly GCF_001815785.1. NCBI lineage: Bacteria > Bacillati > Actinomycetota > Actinomycetes > Mycobacteriales > Corynebacteriaceae > Corynebacterium > Corynebacterium sp. HMSC056F09. The sequence goes on along the minus strand of NZ_KV821941.1, from coordinate 36,665 downwards.
GCTATCAGCCTAACTTCATCGTGGGAAATCCTTCGGAAGTGAGCTCTGAAACCCTGCGCAGTGGTGCCCAAGTTATTCTCCCAGCTGAGCCGGACGGCACTGCGGAAGGACTCGAGCGCATTCAGGATCTGGGAATCGGCGCGATGACATTCCCGGCTGCGACAGACTCAGCAACGGATCTTGCACTCCTGCTCGCGGACTACCACGAAGCGCAGATGATTGTGCAGGTTGGGGGCGCCCTCGATCTCGATGACATCTTTGCCAACGAGCCGACTGCCACGCCCGCAGCCCTGTTATGCCATATGAAGGCAGGTACGCGCCTCGTGGACGCGGACGCCGTCATCAACCTCTACGCCGCGCCGAATTCCGGCGCAATGGGGTGGATGTGGGCCCTGCTGGGCATTTTCGTGGCGCTGGCCGTGGTCATCCTCATCGTGGGCCTGGGTGGCGATGAATCATTCCTGCAGAACCTGATCGATACGTGGAACAACTTCGCGTTGAGCGTGCAGGGGTGGTTTAAATAATGGGTTCGCCTAAATCCCTGATTGTCACCGGCCTTGGCTTCGGTGCAGCCATTGGTATTGCGTTGGGCACGTTGGTCATCGCACCGAACATGGACTCCACCCCGGGGCGCGGTGGGGAGTCCAACGACGAGGTCCGAGAAAAATACAGCAAGCTGGTGCTTGACCACAACATTGCGAAGGCCCAGCTGGATTCCGCTGATTCCGTGATGGGGGACCTCGGCCGTTACGTCGTCGACGGCACTCTAGTCCAGCGTCCGGTCATGGTACTCAGCATGCCCGACGCCAATGATGCCGATGTCACGGCTGTGAAGGATCTTCTAGGCTCCGCCGATTCCACCGACGCTGGAAGCATTAAACTGACCGAAAAATTCTTGGCCCAGGAATCCGCAGACAAGTTGTTGTCCCTCGTCACCACCACGCTGCCGGCAGGAGCGAAGCTCGATAAGAAGAAGATCGATGCCGGTACTCATGCCGGCCAAGCGCTTGCTGCCGGGCTGATGATGGATGCTAAGACCACCCAACCGCTTGCCACCGTCGACGATCGGGCGACCTTGCTGCGTGCCTTGCGCGATGCCGGCTACATCGATTACAAGGATGGCACGATCCTGCCCGCTCAGGCGGTCGTAATCGTCGGCGGCGGCCTGACACCGGGAGAAGACGAAGACAGCGCTGGCAAGAAGTACACTATCGACACCACCGTCAAGTTCCTGGAAGGTTTCGAGTCCGCGGACGCCGCCATGGTGTATGCCGGGCGCGTGCAGTCCGCAGGGGATGGCGGAGTGTTGGAAAAGCTCCGGGCGGCCAAGACTGGGATTAGCACCGTGGACTCCATCGACCACCCGGTCTCCCAGATGGCCAGCGTCTTGGCCGTCAAGGAGCAGCTCGATGGCGGCCGCGGCGTGTACGGTTCTGCAGCGAATGCCGAGGGCGCAGCGCCGGCGCTGCCGAAGGATCTCTAAATGCCACACGAGTTTCGTACGGTGGGAAGCGAGCTGCTTGTCGACGCCCCCATTATCGCCGTCCGCCGTGATGACGTTGTGATGCCGGGAGATGTCGTGGCGCAGCGGGAGATCGTCGAGCACCTCGGTGCCGTGGCCGTTATGGCTTTGGACGAGGACAACCGCGTCGCCATGGTGGAGCAGTACCGCCACAGTGTGGGCAAACGCCTGTGGGAGCTGCCAGCTGGTTTGCTCGACGTCAAAGGTGAAGATGAGCTCAGTGCCGCACAACGCGAACTCCAAGAGGAGGCCGGACTGGCCGCCGAGGACTGGGGTGTGTTGACCGATCTGGTGACCTCCCCGGGCTTTTGTGAAGAAGCCGTACGGGTGTTCGTGGCGCGTGGGCTGCGGGACGTCGCCAAGCTCGAGGCCACAGGTGATGAAGAGGCCGACATGGGGTTTTCGTGGGTGCCGCTAGCGGAGGCCGTCGATCGTATCCTCGCCGGCGAGATTGTGAACTCTATTGCAGTGGCCGGAATTCTCGCCGCCTATGCCTGTGTGCGTGAAGGACGCACACCGCGGCCGGTTGATTCACCTTTCGAGTTGCGGCCGCAGTCGCTGGCTAGCCGGCGTACCGGACCGGATTTGAAGAAGCTGTGAGCAGCACGACTCCTGCTGCTGCCGCTGGGCAAGCGTGGCTGATGCACCTCATGGTGGAAAAAGGTGCCTCGAAGAACACGGTGAGTAATTACCGGCGTGACATCAATCGCTACGTGTCGTGGCTAGCGGAATCTGGGATCACGGATTTGCGCCAGGTTTCTCGCGCGCACGTGGAGAACTACCTCATGTACCTGCGTGAATCCCTCGCCCAGTCCTCGGCCAGTCGAGCGCTGATCGTCGCGCGTGGGCTGCATAAATTTGCGCTCGCGGAGGGGATGATTGAAGAAGACGTCGCGGCGGAGGTTTCGCCGCCCAAGCGGGCCCAAGCGCTACCGGAGACCCTCAGCGTGGAGGACGTCGAGACTTTGCTCACCGCCATTCCCACTGATGAATCCGCAACCCCCATAGACATCCGCGATCGCGCTTTGCTGGAGGTTCTCTACGGCACGGGCGCGCGCATCTCCGAAGTGATCTCCTTGAGCGTGGATGACGTAACGGCTGAGGGGCCGACGACCGTGCGCGATATTCTGCTGCTGAGCGGCAAGGGCGATAAGCAACGCCTCGTTCCGTTGGGTTCGCACGCGGTAAGAGCGGTCGAGCATTACCTCGTGCGGGCACGGCCGGTCTTAGCAACTGGAGCCTCTCACGCGCTATTCCTCAACACCCGGGGCAAGGCCCTGTCACGGCAAAGCGCATGGGCCGCCATCAAGTCCGCTGCACAGCGCGCGCACTTGAGCGCCAACATCTCTCCGCACACCCTGCGTCACTCCTTTGCTACCCACCTGCTGGAGGGTGGTGCGGATGTGCGTACAGTTCAGGAACTGCTGGGTCATTCTTCCGTGACGACGACGCAGATTTACACGCACGTGACTGCGGATTCGCTTCGCGAGGTGTGGCGTACTGCTCATCCACGCGCCTAAAGGCGCCTAGACTCAGTTCGATTTACATCAATGAAAAGGATTTCTATGACTTCATCTGCTCGCGCTTCCCGGACCTTTCGCGGGGCTGCGATTGCTCTCGCGCTCACCGTATTTCCACTTGCCGGTGTTGCGGCCAACCCGGTGAGCGCGAAGGGCGGGATCCCCGGGCTCGGCGCGGCAGTTGCCCATGCTCAGGATGCCACCATCCCCGTGCCGGCTGGACAAACCACGACGGTTTCCCTGCCGGTGCCTGTCGACGTCTCCGTGGCTGCCGATGGGTGGAATGTGAGCGCCTCAGGTGGCACTGCTACGGTGACGGCCCCGCCAGCAGGTGGACAGATTACCGTTCCGGTGACCTATCAGGGCGTGACCATGACCATCGTGCTCGTTGCTGACGCCGATGTCACCGCCGAGGAACTCAACGACGCTGCCGAAAGTGTCGATCCGGGGCGCCTTGGTGGTGGCCAGCCGGGGCCGGGGGACGCAGAGAACCAGCAAGGTAACGAAGAACTGGGTGGAAACGGCGACGTCACAGACGATACAAGCGATGGCGGAGCGGTGACCGGTGCGGATAGTTCCAGCACCGGCCACGCGCAACCGCTCCGTACGGGCCGTGGCTGGGAAGGCGTGGATGATTCCCACACGTCCTATGTCAACCTAGAATCCACCATCGAAGGCCAGACCATTCACGCCAAGCTAGGTTTGAAACAAGCACTGGACCTTTACAACCGTTTCAAGCATCTTGAGGATGAAGGCGTCACGCTGCGTTATCTCAACGCGGAAGGGGAGTTCATCGAGGGCGTGAAACGCGACATTGATAAGGGCTCGCGCACCATGACCCTGACCTACCCAGAGGGCATGGAACCCGACAACCCCTTCATCATGCAGTTCATCAACGAGGACACCCAGTCGGCAGAGCTGGTGGTGACACTCACAGACCCAACCCGGGAGCACACCACCGAGGTGCCTCCGGAGCAGCAGCTTGACAGCGACAGCGCCACGACAGCTAGCGAAGAATCAGGCACTGATACGGGCCTTGGCGCCGGCGCGGTGATAGCGGGGATTGCGGCACTCGGCATCATCGCATTGGTCGCTGGGTTCGCACTCCGTCGGTTCCGTTCGAACCGGAAGTAAAAGCTCTCGTCGTCTAGCTTCCAGGCTTTATGTGGCGGCTTTTGCTGGCTATAATCGCGATGCGGGTGCTCAAGGGGGTACCCTATAATCACAAGGATGTAAGAGTGCGGCGCCGGTGAGTGCCGCAGGGCTAACGCGAAGATGGCCTAACTAGAGCCGTACAGGTCAAGGAAGCAGGTGTGACTGTGAGCGACGAGGGACTGTTTGAGGCCTCCGAAACACAGGTCGGGTTGACCGGCCGGCCACTGCGGGAGCTTCCGGAACCAGAGCCATTGGAAAAGCATGGTCCCGCCACGATTATCTCCATGTGCAACCAGAAAGGTGGCGTGGGGAAAACCACGTCCACGATCAATATGGGAGCATGCTTGGCGGAGTTGGGGCGTAAAGTCCTCCTCGTTGACTTGGACCCGCAGGGCGCTCTGTCCGCCGGATTAGGGCTGACGCATGATCAGATTCAGGACACTATCTACGACGTCATGCTCGATAGTGAGGTCTCGGTGCATTCTGCCATCGTGCACACCGGCGTGGCGGGGCTCGACCTGGTTCCGGCCAACATTGATCTTTCCGCCGCAGAGATTCAGATGGTCAACGAGGTGGGCCGCGAGCACACCTTGGCCCGAGCGCTGCGCCCGGTACGCAAGGACTATGACTTCATCATCATTGACTGCCAGCCTTCCCTAGGCCTGCTCACGGTCAATGCGCTGGCCTGCTCGCAAGGCGTCATTATCCCGATGGAATGCGAGTTCTTCTCCCTGCGCGGTCTCGCGCTGTTGACCGACACCGTGGAGAAGGTTGCTGACCGCATCAATTTCGACCTAGAGATCATGGGCATTCTGGTCACCATGTTTGACCGTCGCACCCGTCACGCCCGCGAAGTCATGGACCGGGTAGTCGAGTACTTCGGGGACAAGGTCTTCGACACGGTGATTACGCGGACCGTGCGTTTCCCAGAGACCTCGGTAGCCGGTGAGCCGATTACCACTTGGGCACCGAGCTCGCAGGCTGCCAAGCAATACCGCGACCTAGCTAAAGAGGTCATTGAGCGGGCCAACGGCTAGCCGCCTATTATGACCCAACCGGAGATCACCGGCTTTCGCATCGCGCTGGGCAATTTTGAGGGTCCGTTCGATCTGCTGCTCCAGCTCATTCAAGCGAAAAAGCTAGATGTCACCGAGGTGGCGCTGTCTGAGGTTACCGATGAGTTCGTGGCCTATACCCGAGCGTTGGGGGAGACCGCGGACCTGGACGAGACGACGGAATTTCTGCTCATCGCCGCTACGCTGTTGGATCTGAAGGCGGCGCGTCTATTGCCGCGCGGCGAGGTCGATGACCTTGAGGACCTCGAACTGCTGGAGACCCGAGATCTGCTTTTCGCGCGGTTGCTGCAGTATAAGGCTTATAAGCAGGTCGCTGACCAGTTTGCGCAGTGGCAGCGCGCCGCCCAGCGCCGCTATCCACGTGCGGTGGCGATGGAGGAGCGCTTCAGCGAGCTTCTTCCACCTGTCAAACTTGGACACACCCCAGCCACGTTCGCGGAACTCGCCGCCGGGGTATTCCGCCCCAAGCCTCCCGAGGAAGTCGCGACCGGTCACATCCACCAAGTCGCCGTCTCTGTGCCGGAACAGGCTGGAAAAATCCTTACCACGCTCAAGCTGTTAGGCACAGGGCAATGGATGAGCTTTGATGCGTTAACGCGGGACTGCACCATTTCCATGGAAGTGGTGGGCCGCTTCTTGGCATTGCTGGAGCTGTACAAAGCCAAGGCTGTGGATGCGTCCCAACCAGAATCCTTGGGCCCGTTGGAACTGTCGTGGACAGGGCTCGACGTGGATCCGGCCGTTGTTGCGGCGGCGAACTGGGATTAAGGTACGCTACCGACTCATGGAGGACACGTCACCCGCAGTACACAGTGAGGCCCCAGTGCCGAGCGCACCGGCGGCTCTTCCGCTGATCCCGCAATTGCGCTCACGCCTCGAATCGATCCTTCTGGTCATCGATTCGCCCGCCAGCGCGGAAGAGCTGGCGCGCGTGGTAGATGCGGAGGTCTCCGTTGTCAGAGATACTTTGCGGGCAGTGGAGCGTGAGCTCACCGAGCGTGGTTCTGGCATCGACCTGCGTGAGACACCGGAAGGATGGCGTTTTTATACCCGCAAAGAAAATGCGGACGCCGTCGAGCAGTTCGTGCTTGATGGGACCCAAACCAAGCTTTCGCGCGCCGCACTCGAAACCCTCGCGGTCATCGCCTACCGCCAGCCGGTCACCCGCGCCCAAGTCGCTGGTGTTCGCGGTGTCAACGTCGATGGCGTTGTCCGCACGCTGCTTCTGCGCGGGCTCATTCGAGAGATCGAAAGCCCCGAGCCGACAGTCGGCAACGCACACCAGTATGAAACCACTGAGCTTTTCCTGGAGCTTCTGGGAATCGATTCCCTCGAGCGTCTTCCAGACCTCGCGCCGCTGCTGCCAGACATCGAGCAGATCGATGAGGACTACTCATAAAGGCCCACCGTGCGGTAGGATTGCGGCCGGACAACGGCGTGATTCCGCGCGCCGCAAATTGAAGAACTATTGAGAGGACACATCCGTGACTCCACCCGCTCGCCGCGATGGCACACCGGACAAGAAAAAGCGAGACAGCGACATGATTGTCTCGAACGCTAAGCCGGCCCGCCATCAGCATGTAAAGAAGAAGGCCACCGCCGATTCCGTCGCCCGCGACTTGGGCGCGGACTGGCTGGTAGACGGTAAAGCTAAGAAGAATTCCCAGAACCAAGGCGAACGCCTCCAGAAGGTGCTGGCCAAGGCCGGCGTTGCCTCCCGCCGCCATGCAGAGATTCTCATCGATGAGGGCCGCGTTGAGGTCAACGGTCAGGTCATCATCACCCAAGGCACCCGAGTTAACCCCAACACGGACGTGATCCGCGTCGATGGCACACGCATCAACGTCAACGAAGAAACTCAGTACTTCGTACTCAACAAGCCCCGCGGCATGCAGTCCACTATGTCGGATGACATGGGTCGTCCGTGCGTGGGCGATGTCGTAGCGGATCGGGTCGTGGCAGGCCAGCGCCTGTTTCACGTCGGGCGCCTCGATGCGGATACCGAGGGCCTTCTTTTGCTCACCAACGACGGTGAGCTGGCCAATCGCCTCATGCATCCTAAGTACGAGGTCACCAAGACCTACCTGGCCACCGTTTTGGGTGAGGCCGATAAGAGGCTGGTTCGCCAGCTGCGCGAGGGCGTTGAACTAGAAGACGGCCCGGCGAAGGCGGATTATGTGCAGATCGTGGACAAGAACCAGGGCTATTCGCTGGTGCGTCTTGAGCTGCACGAAGGCCGCAAGCACATCGTGCGCCGCATGCTGAAGGAGGCCGGCTTTCCGGTCCAGCGTCTTGTGCGCACCAAGCTCCACACCGTGCAGCTGGGCGATATGAAGCCCGGCTCCTTGCGCGCATTGAACTCCAACGAATTAACCAGCCTGTACAAGGCGGTGGGGATGTAATGATTTCAAACATGCCAAACCAGGGACTCGTTCTGGCCGTGGATGGCCCGTCGGGCACCGGAAAGTCCACGACCTGCCGCGCGTTGGCCAAGCGCCTCGACGCGAAGTATGTCGATACCGGCGCCATGTACCGCGTGGCTACCCTTGCCGTGCTGCGCGCGGGCGTGGACCCAGCGGATACCGACGCTGTCATCGCCGCAACCGCAAACCTGCCTCTGGAGGTCTCCGATGATCCGGCTTCCACTCAGGTCATCTTTGCCGGCGAGGACGTCTCCCGCGTGATCCGCGAGGACGAGGTAACCCGCAACGTGTCGGCAGTATCTGCCATCCCGGAGGTACGCCAGAACCTCGTGGAGCTGCAGCGGAACCTTGCCGCGAAGGCACACCGTGCCATTGTGGAGGGTCGCGATATCGGCACCGTGGTGCTCGCTGACGCTCCCGCTAAGGCCTTCATGACGGCCAGCGCCGAGGTCCGCGCGCAGCGCCGCCACGATCAGAACCGTGCGGCGGGCATCGATTCGGATTTTGACACCGTGCTTGCCGACGTCGAGCGGCGCGACGCTGCGGACTCCTCCCGTGCCACCTCGCCGCTGCGCCCAGCCGAGGACGCCGTACTCGTGGATACCTCTGAGATGACCCCAGACGAGGTCCTCGATGCCCTCATCGCCGTCGTCGAAGAATCGGCCGCAAAGGAGGCCTCACATGACTAATGGACCGCAGAACCCAAACGTGAACCCCGAACAGCAGCCGGAAGAATTCGAGACGGAATTTCATTACCCGGTAGGCAAACTCGAGGAAGAGGTCGTGCGCGATCCGCACGGCGGGTGGGCGCAGAAGGATTTCGATTCTGAGGACTTCGACTATGAATTCGATGAGTCGGAATTCGACGACTCCGAGTTCGGCGAAGCCGATTTCGGCGAGGAAGAAGATATCGCTGAAGGTGAGAACCCGCTCAGCGAAGAAGAGTGGGAGGCGCTATCTCACGCCTTTGGCGTGGGCGAGGAGCACACGGAGGAAAACCTCTGCACAGTGGCCGTTGTCGGCCGCCCGAACGTGGGTAAGTCTTCCCTGGTGAACCGCTTTCTCGGCCGCCGCGAAGCCGTGGTGGAGGACCACCCAGGTGTGACTCGTGACCGTGTGTCCTACGTGGCGGACTGGAACGGACAGCGCTTCTTCGTTCAGGACACCGGTGGTTGGGATCCCAACGTCAAGGGCATCCACGCCGCCATCGCACGTCAGGCCGAACAGGCCATGGAGACCGCCGATGTCATCGTGTTCGTGGTGGACACCAAGGTAGGCATCACCGAGACCGATGCGGTCATGGCTCGAAAGCTGCAGCGCTCCGAGGTCCCGGTCATCCTGGTATCCAACAAGTTTGACTCGGAAACCATGTACGCAGATATGGCCGAGTTTTACGGGCTTGGATTGGGTGATCCATGGCCGGTATCCGCCCAGCATGGCCGCGGCGGCGCCGACGTCTTGGATGAAATTCTGCGTTTGTTCCCGGAGGAGCCGCGTCATTCCTCGATTACCTCTGGTCCTCGCCGCGTGGCGCTGGTGGGCAAGCCGAACGTGGGCAAGTCCTCCTTGCTAAACAAGCTGACGGCGGAGGAGCGCTCCGTGGTTGACAATGCCGCCGGCACGACGGTCGACCCGGTTGACTCCTTGGTGCAGCTAGATCAGCGCCTGTGGAAATTCATTGATACTGCGGGCCTGCGCAAGAAGGTTAAGAACGCGCAGGGCCATGAGTACTACGCTTCGCTGCGCACGCGCGGCGTGATTGATGCTGCCGAGGTATGCATCATGCTTATCGACGCTTCCCAGGAAGTCTCCGAGCAGGATCAGCGCGTCCTCAACATGATTCTGGAAGCCGGTAAGGCCCTGGTCATCGCCTTCAATAAGTGGGACCTTGTGGACGAGGATCGCCGCTACTACTTGGAGCGCGAAATCGATGAGAACCTGCGGCATCTGCCATGGGTGACCCGCGTGAATATCTCGGCGGAGACTGGCCGCGCCCTGCAGAAGCTAGAGCCTGCCATGATTGAGGCTCTCGAGAGCTGGGACCAGCGCGTGTCTACTGGTCAGCTCAACAACTGGATGCGTGAGGCGATTGCTGCGAATCCGCCGCCAATGAACAACAACCGCCTCCCGCGCGTGCTGTTCGCTACCCAGGCCTCGACACAGCCGCCGACCATCGTGCTGTTTACCACCGGCTTTTTGGATGCGGGCTATCGCCGCTATTTGGAGCGCAAGTTCCGCGAGCGTTTCGGTTTCCATGGCTCGCCCGTGCGCATCGCGGTGCGCGTGCGCGAGCGCCGTCAACGCCGATAGCTAGTGTGGGCTGAGAGCACGCAAGCGTCTAGATCCAGCCGTTTGCCTCGGCGCGCCGCGCGGCCTCAAATCGGTTACTTGCCTGTGTTTTCGTCATGATGGCCGAAACGTGGTTGCGCACCGTACCTCCACTGAGATGGAGGTGTGCTGCGATATCGGCGGAGCCGAGGCCGCGAACCAGTAGGCGGCACACCTCGACTTCCCGTTCGCTCAGCGGGTTGTCGGGAGTAAAGAGTATGTCCTGAGCAAGCTGCGGATCGATGACACGCAGACCCGAGTGGACGCGGCGGATGGCATCGGCGAGTTCCTCCGGGGGAGTGTCTTTGACGAGGAAGCCATCGACGCCCGCGTTGAGGGCGCGTTTGACGTAACCGGGACGGCCAAACGTGGTGACGATGAGGCTGCGGCAGTGAGTGCCGGCGATCGACTTTGCGGCATCGATACCGTTCATTCCAGGCATCTCAATGTCGAGTAGAGCGACGTCTACCTGATGCTCAGCAACGAGTGCGGCGACCTCGGCTCCGGTGGAACACTCGGCAACGACGTCGATGTCAGGTTCGGTACTCAGTAAAGCGGTGAGAGCGCCCCGGACAAGGGATTGGTCTTCGGCGATGAGTACGCGGATGTGTTCGCTCATAACTATCGCACCTGTTGAATCAGCCGGTGGCCGTCCAAGGCGAGGAGGACCGTGGTCACACCTTCGGCACGCTGAGTAATGACCTCGCCACCGACAGCTTCTGCACGGTGGCGAAGGCCGGCGAGCCCCGTGAGGCCGTCGGCAAGCGCCTGCGTGGCATCCTCCGTGAAGCCGTTGCCGTTGTCCGTGACCTGGAGCGAATCTTCAGTGAGAATCACCCAGCACTGCGTGGCACCCGAATGACGTACAACGTTGGTGGTGAGCTCGCGCAGTGCCCACGAGAACAGATCTTCATGAGCCCGTGGCTGGGTGAGAGTCTCTGGAAGGTGAGCTTGGATTCCGGCGGTTTCCAGAATGCGCCGCGCGGCTTGAATTTCGCCAGCAAAGGTGGGGTTCTTCATGCGGGTAACAGTGGAGCGGACCTCGGCAAGGGATAACCGAGACAGCGAACTAATCTCCTCGAGCTCGGCAGCGGCCTTGGTAGGGTCGCGGTCGATGAGCCGGCGGGCCACTTCGGCCTTGAGGTTGATAGCCGTGAGGGTATGGCCGAGGAGATCGTGAATATCTGAGGCAATGTCTTCTCGTTGCTGGGCCAGATCCAGGTCGTGGCGCAACGCTGTTTCGGTGTCTTCGCGCTGGGAGAGGGCACCGAGCGCCAAAATAAGGAGGGGCCACCCGAAGAGAATGATTGCGAGGTCAACGAAGCGCGGGCGATCGAACAACCAGACAGGGATACTAGCTAGGATTCCAGTGACCGTGATGATCACGGCTGCGATTTTGAGAGGCAAAGTGAAGGCTACCAAGGCCCCGAGGTAGGGCACGAAGACCACAATCCAGGCGCCGTGAGAAGGGACGGCGGCAAGCGCGATCAGCGCGAGAATAACCCACCGGATAGCTACTCGATGGTTATGGGACCACCCACGTGGATAGTCGTGCACCGTACCGAAAGAGACAAGGTAAGCAGCACAAAACACCGCGGTGATAATAACCGCCCAGGTTCGCTGGGCGGTGGAATAGCTGGGCTGGAGGAGGATCTGCAGCAGCACCGGTAGGAGAAAGATGAGCCAGACAGCGGCGAAAGCAGCGTCACGCGGTCTGAAGTTCCGCATCATGCTCGCTCCTTGTCGCGCTTGTGCAAAAGCAGGCATAGCCCGACGAACACCACCGTCCATACAGCGATATTAACGTATGCGTACCAGATCGGGTCCTCAATGAAGAGGCGTTCGCCATTGATCATCTGGGAGCCTTCAGAAAGAGGCCAACGGGCAAGCGCTTGCGCGCCATACATTGGGGTGAAGCGACCTACCTCCAACAGCGATTCCTTCAGCGGCATGAATACGTTCCCGGCAAACGCAAGTATGACGATGGTCGAGGTCGCTACGGAGACGGTGTTTTCCGAGGGAATGAGCATAGCGCAGGCCATGCCGTAGAAGCCGAAGGGAATGGCGCAGACAACAGTTATGAGAAAAGCTAGCGTCCACTGGTCCGGCTGCATGGACGCCTTTGTCAGCCCACCGGTAATGAAGACAGCGGCAATGGGCAGGATGGCACGAACCGAGATGTTGAGAAAGTTGGCAACGGCTAGCTGGGAAGACCGAAGGGGAGTCAACGCTAGTTGGCGGCCCCAACCCGCGCGATTCTCTGCGACCATAGATCCGGCTGCACCCACAGCGCCAGTGGCTCCTGCATAGAGCGCCATGCCGATCATGACCAGTGCGGCGACATTCCCACCGTTGAATTCGATGTCGCCGTACTCTTGCATCGCGCCAAAGAGGATATAGAAAATGATTGGCAGGCCGATGCTGAAAAAGAGCGTGGGCAGGTCTCGGCGCAGACGTTTAAGGTCGTGGGCCGCGTAGTTGAGGGTTGTCCCGAGCGTGGGAGTTACGGCATTGTTGATGCTCATCGTGGGGTCTCCTTATGGGGTAGTCGTGTCGGGGGAAGCGTTAGAGAGCTCCATAAAGGAGTCTTCGAGGCTATGGCCGGAAATCGTGATGTCCCGGGCCGTGGTTTCGGTGAGTAAGTAGCGAGCAAGCGCATCAGAGTCTCGGGTCGTGATGGACAGGCCGGTGTCTGTGTGCTCTTGATACAGCACCCCTGGAAAAGACCCGGTCACGAGGTTGTCCGGAATCCCGTCGGGGAAGCTGGCACGGATGGTACGGGTGGCGTTTGCATTGCGGATCTCCTCGGTGGAGCCATCAGCTTGAATCTCGCCCCTGTTGAGCATGATGATGCGTTGCGCAAACGTATCGGCCTCTTCGAGATAGTGAGTGGTGAGAAGAATCGTTCGCCCAGCGCTAGCTTCCTCGTGCATGGCCTCCCAAAAATGACGGCGGGCGCCGGCGTCCATGCCTGCGGTTGGTTCGTCGAGAAGCAGCACCTCCGGATCTCCCAACAAGGCCAGCCCGAAGCGCAGACGTTGTTGCTCGCCGCCAGAGCACTTGCCCACCCGACGCGAGAGGATAGAGCCCAAGTTGGCGCGCTCGATGATCTCCTTATAGGGGCGGTGGACGGGAAACGCGGCACCGAGAAGCTCAAGGGTTTCCTTCACGGTTATCTCCGGTAATAAGCCGCCAGATTGCATGACGGCACCGATACGCCCACTTTTAGAGGCATGAGATGGAGAGGCGCCAAGCACACTAATAAACCCTGAGGTTGGGGTGGTCAGTCCCAGGATGAGGTCAAGCAGCGTGGTCTTGCCGGCGCCATTAGTGCCTAAGAGGCCGACGATTTCACCTTGCTCAATGCTCAGAGAGACGTCGTGAAGCGCGCGCACAGGATTGCGGGAGGAGGCGTTGAAGGTTTTGCTTACACCGGTGACCTCGATTGCCGGTGGGGTGGTACGTGTCGTGCTCATACCTTCACGCTATGGCGCGAAGGTTTTCACAGCGTAGATAGGGTGTCACGAATCCGGGATGACAGTTGTCATGGTTGACGGAGTTGGCTACTCACTTGAGCGCGCCAGCACGAAAGCATCAGTTCGGTACGGAATACGCAGGACCTGGCCGGGCTTAAAACCCATGTGCTCATAGAGATACCAGTTGAGGTTGTAGGTCATGCGCTCGTGGATTCTTTCTCCATTGCGAAGCCAATACGAGCGAGTATGCATTAGCTCATGCAGGTCCTCAGGGGTGAGCTCGTGTTCCCACGTAAGGCGCAGCTCCTCACGAAGTGTCCACGGCGCGGTAAAGGATGGGTAAAAGCCGGGACGGTGGACATCACCGGAGTGCATGATGCGGGAAAGGCGCAGGATCCACGGGTCTGCATTGACGTCAAGGGTGTTCCATACCAAAAGGACCTTGCCACCCGGCCGAAGAATTCGGTCGAATTCTGCACATGCCTTGTCGACGTCGACCCAATGCCAGGTTTGCGCGCAGGTGAGGGCATCAAGGGAGGAGCTGGCGAGCGCTGTGTTCTCGGCGGTGGCGCGCCAGCACGGCACCCCGAGCCGGCGCAGGACACGCGTCATGTCGGGGGATGGATCGCTGGCATAGACGACGGAATTGGTCAGGGATTCAGTAAGTTTGCCGGTTCCTGCACCAACATCGAGAACTGTGTGCGCAGAAGCGATGAGCTGCGACACTTCGCGTGGGTAACCCGGGCGCACGTCATGGTAGGTCTCCGCGCCTTCGCTAAAAGCTTGCGCGGAATGCCTGCGTTGTTGGGCAGTGCCGAAGCTGGGCGCCTCCTTCCCCGAAGCCCGACGGTAGCTGGGGTAGTGCTCGGGCAGAGGGTGAGCGGGAGAGGCGCTGGAGGAAACAGATGGTTCGGAAGGCGAAGAGCACATGATGCTTCCAAACTTACCGTGGCGCTGCGGGTTCGTAGATGTCGGTGCGATGTTTTAAGGTGGACGAGGATTTATTGGCGCGCAGAAGTGAGAGTGTTGAGGGGGAACAATGGGTAAAACGTCTACAGCATGGCCGCGCCCAGTGCACACGCTCGTCGGTCTAGCGGCCAGCGCTGTCTGCGCGCTAGCGTTGGCGTCGTGTGGAACATCCCAGGAAGCCCCGACATCCCCGACACCTGAAGCAGCATGGACAAATGATCTCGGTATCCCGGTAGCGCCCATGCTCGTCGGCCCTGAGCCGGGGCACACAAAGAAGATGAAGCTAGCCTCTGGGCGCAGTTTCCTACTTCACGTGCCTGAGAATTACACCCCGGAGCGCGCGTGGCCGGTGCTGCTTTCTTTCCACGGGTATACGGATTCGCCTGAAAATATGGAGAAGTACAGCCAGTTTGATGCTGCTGATGCCATCGTGGCTTACCCTGCTGGGGAGAAGGCGGCGTGGGCCCCAGCACCTTACGCAGTGACGAGCGCGGAAGAAGACCTCGACTTTGTGCGCACAATTGTGGATAGCCTGCGGGCCACTTATGAGGTGGACGACAATGCCATTTTCGCGGCTGGATTGTCTAATGGCGGAGGGTTTGCGGCCTTCTTGGCGTGCCGGATGCCAGGGACTTTTCGTTCAGTAGCTACCGTGTCAGCTGCATACTACGAAGGAATCCATACGGACTGTTCTGATCGACCGGTAGGCCGTTTGGACATTCACGGAACTAAGGATCCCGTGGTCAACTATGAAGGCGGTGTGCGTCATGGCACGGCTTATTCTTCCGTTGCAGAGGTGCTCGGGCAGCATCAGAAACGCAACAAGTGCCGCGGCGACGTCGAGTCGGTACGCCTCACAAACGGTGCGACCAGAGAGACGTGGACCGGGTGCCAGGCTCCGCTTCAGCACATCCGCATTGAGGGGGGATCGCACGTGTGGCCGGGTGGTAACAACTCTACGAAAATTGAGGTGGGAGAAGGCTTCGCCACCGATGCGGTGCTAGATTTCTTCGGAATCCCTGGCAGGCCCGAAGGCACAGAAGAGCATAATGTGGCCTAGAGCCGGGCTATCACCTCAAGGTGAAATGCGCACAAGGAGTATCGAGGGAGCGAACCCGCGCTAGACAGATATCCGCGACCGTTTCAAAACCCGCGTGGCGCGCGGCACTAGACGGCTCGGTGGGGTGGGGTATTTGGACCAAGTGGAATGAGCGTTGACCGTTATCCTCGCGGTTGAGCTCAACGACGGCTTGGGCAGTGGTTCCTGAGCCTGCAAAGAAATCAAGGACTACCGCGTCCGTGCCGCCGGTGATGGACAGTAGATGCTTGATGAGGCGCACAGGTTTGGGGAAGTCGAAGACTCCCGTGACACCAAGTGCTTCTTCGGCGTCACGACGGCCTGTTCGAGTGACCCCAAAACGTTCCCCATCGAGAATGGAACGGGGACGCGCACCCTTCTTTTCGTAGTTCTTGGTGTAGACAAAGCCGCGCCGAAAGACCAGCTCCTCATAATGCTCAGCGACCTTGTCTTTACCCCAACGCCACCGCGCGACGCCCGACTTGCCCTCCGGCTGGTGCGGCCAATATTCGTGGCCATTGGGGCCAACGATGGGAAAGTCGAGGCTTGGTAAGTATCCCAAGGTCTTAGAATCCAACCGCACGAGTGAATAATTCCCTTTCTCATCGCTGTGGTTATAGCGGGTTGAAGTGTGCGCTTCCAAGTCCAGGTTGAATCCGGCATTTGACGGTGACTTGGCATAACAAAGGATGTACTCGTGCTCGAGAACCGCATATTTGGAATCATTCTTGCCTGTCCCGCCCTTCTTCCAAATGAATTGCCCGGCGAAGCAGTCCTCACCGAAAACCTCGTTGAGTAGTAGGCGCAGGTGAGCGCTTTCTGACTCACCGATAGACACGATGATAAAGCCGGTATCGGCGAGCACCTCACGAGCCAGGATCAAGCGTGGCAACATCATAGAAAGCCAGTCGGCATGCCACTGCCCAAAGTGCTCTGAGCGCATTTCTCGGCGTTGGCGGAAATTATCGCGGTAGACAAAATCTTTGCCGGTGTTATAGGGCGGATCAATGTAGATGATGTCCGCTCGCATCCCCTGTGCAATGAAATCCTTCAAGGCGTCGAGATTATCCGCCACCGTCACGCTGTTGGGGGCCGAATGAGGACCGCTCATCAGTGTTCTTGTGCGAGTGGCCTTGTTCGTGGCCTGCGCCGCAGCCGCCTCCTTACCCGGCCACACAAGGCCAAAGACTGATCCGCCTTGGGGGACTGAAGGAGTGTGTAGCTCAGAGGAAGGCAGCTCTTCAGAGAGCTGAGCGGCAAATTGGTGTGCGGAATGAGAATGAAAGGAAGGCATTGTGGTGCGCCGAGGTTTCGACTTCGATCTTTAAAGGTAAGTGAGCGGTCAATGACGTTGTACAGCATGTGCCGCGCGACGCGGCAAGAATGAGCACATGTGAATTGTGTCCCAGAGTACAAGGGTTCACAAATGAGAGAGTGGCGGCACGCGCCAAGTTGTTGAACGAAAAGGGGTAACCGGAGGGGGTAGACTTTAAGAACGATTCTGAGAACTCTCAGTGTGTGAAAGTCTTCCTTTAACTCGTGCTCTAGATGTATAACGATTTATAACGTTTGTGGCGAAGAGCACGGCGAGTCGGTACGGTGGGGTGACGTGATGGCGCTCAGCTTGAATGTGCCGACCATGGTGCGCGTGCTTGTCGCTCGGGGAGTCGGCTAACGCCTCCCACTGTCGCTGGCATTGCGCAGTATCCGGCACACTCGGGCCGTGAGGGTCACCACTGTTAGGACAGCATTTACTTAAGGAAGGAACAAAGTAATGGGTATTTTTGACAAGGCAAAGGATGCTCTGAACTCCGATAAGGGCGAGCAGATTTCGGATAGCGCACTGGATAAGGGTGCAGATCTTGCTAAGGGCAAGCTGGGCGAGGATAAGGCGGATAAGATTGACTCCGCTCGCGACCAGCTCGATGAGCGCATTGGCAACCAGGGCGCTGAGGCTCCTCAGGGGGATGAGCAGAAGTAAAGCGATTGTCGCGCTTGGTTCCGAGCCACATCAAGGTTCCGGCATTGTGCGACACGTAGCCTGAACGCTCAGGGGTCCCGTCCGCATAGCGGGCGGGACTGTATAAGTTTTACAGCAACGTATACTTTGAATTTGGGGTGACGGGGTGGATTGTCTTACAGTGCGGGCGAAAGCTTAAGAAAACCTGTGCATATTCCTATCCTTTGTTTATGGGCCTAAAGTGATTGTTTCCTAGGTAAGCTGAATTCTGTGATTACTTCAGTAGGTGTGGAACAAGGTAACCAACCCTCGCGCCAGCTCCTTATTGAGCAGGCCGGCCGTGTTATTGCCAAAGCGGGCATTGATGAGGTGCGCCTCCGGGAGGTGGCCGATCAAGTGGATGTTCCGCTAGCGGAAGCCCAAGAGCTCTTTGCCTCTGAAGCTGAGCTTGTAAAGGAAACCAAGCGCACCCTGAACGAGGCGCTTACCTCACTCGTTGATCTGCATCTCCAGCGTTTGCCTGAGAATGCGACGGCCGTGGATAAGCTTCGCGCCACGGCGCTGGCGTATTTCTCCTTCGCGGTGGAGGATCCTTCTGCCTTTGCGGCATTTTCTGCGGTTCACGCTACTCCTCGGGTAGGCGTTACCGCAGAGGACTTTGTTAATCCTGATGGGGATGTCGAAAAATGTCCTATCATGCAGATTCTTTTTGAGTTGACCGAGGAGGCTATCAAGGAATCTGGCGGAGTGGATCCCGATGTTGATGGGACTTTGTTGTCGGCGCTGTCGATTTTTTCCCACCTACACGGCGTGACGCAACTGGCAGCTGAAGGAATCCTGCGTTACCTGTCGCCGGCAGCGAAAAAACAGACATTCGGCGCTGTTATGGACACCCTGAGCGTCGGCCTCTACCCATTCTTTAGGGGAGAGCGCGTCGAGCGCACTATTCCTTATGGCTTGGTGGGAGAGCAGCCGGAAGCGTTGGTAGCAAAGGCCAAGGATTACCCACGGGGAACCGAGGATGAACAGCGTACGGCGTTGCTGCGTGGTGCTATTGAGGAGGCGCTTGACCACGGCGTTACCGGTCTTCATATCGGTGGTGCTGCGAAGCGGGCGGGCCTTAGTGTGCAGGAAGCTGAGCATCTGATTGAAAGCGATCAAGAGCTGGCCAGCTTCCTTGAGCGGTATTTGGACAAGGTCAACTATGAGTTCATTTTCCGGCAGGTAGCTGCGCTTCCGGAAGACGCTAAAGTAATGTCCAAGATTAAGGCCACCGGGTACGGCTACGTCTCGCATGCGCTGGCTGATCCGAAGGGCTTTGAAGCTCTCATCAAGATCGCGTCCGGGCCGATTGTTCCCATGTCCTTCGAGGACGACTTTTTGCCGAACGCGAACAAAGCGGTTGAGCTCCAACGTGACTTTAGCGAATTTGGACGGGCTTTTGGCTTCATTATGTCTCTCATGCGTGAGGCAATCGATGAAGTTGACGGGCCGCGCACCCCGTGGGTTCTTTTCACCTTGGTAATTTCCGTGTGGGCGGGCGCTCATGGTCTAGCCATGCTGAGTACCAAGGGTCCCTTGCGTGGATTTGATTCAGACTATATTTTCGAGATTCTCACTCACTACATGGACATTGAATTTGGTGGCATCATGCGCAGTCTTAGTGGAACGACTGACTAATGCAGCAACGTAACTGAGGATTGCCTCTTGGCGCGTCATCGTCGCCGTTTCTCTACCCGCTTTCTTAATGAGAAAGCGGGTAGTTCTTTCTATTGGCACCTGGGGAGGGCCGGGGTGTCGGCGGCTAAACTCGGCGTCTATCCGCAAGTTACCCGTTGGTGATGGGGGTAAGATAATCGTATTGTCAACGATGTTGACGCTGTGAACTGCACTGATGCTGAACTGGGGGTTTCCAAACGGGGGTAATGAATGGTTACTCAAATGTAGAAAATATATTTCGACGGTTGTATGGTGACCACGTCCGAACCTTAAGCACTTAGCCCACTGTGTTAAGTGTGTGCTCATGAACTTGCAAGAAAGACTTCGTATGCGTTCCTTACACTCCCGCATCGTTGCCACCGCAGTGGCCGTAGCAACCTTTTCTTCCGTTATCGTCGCCCCGCAGGCTTTCGCCGTTGAGGAGCCGAGCGAAACCGCCTTTGTCCACGAACAGTCCGGCGCTGACACTGTCGACGTCAATGGCACCGCTTTCGACGAAGACGGCAACCTGATTGATTCAAACAACGCTGGCGACAACATCATTGAGGAGTTGGACCGTGAATCCCGGGGCAACGACTTTGGCTTCTACGGCGCGGAAAACGGCAAGCCAACGACACTTGATGAGCTGAAAACCGCCGAGGCATCGACGGCTGACGCCACTATCAAGGTCGTGGAGAAGAACGGCAAATTGGTGTGTGAGATCACCGATGTCCCAGGCAAAGAAGGCGAGATTCTCGAGCGCAAGCTGGACCTTGCACGGGCTTTCTACGACGGTGGAAACAAGCTGCTCCAGACCGTGTGGGAAGTAATCCCAGTCGTCGGTGAACTTGTGCCTTCTGACTTCATCAAGAAGATTGGCGCAAGCTCTTGGGAGGGAATTGCCAAACTTGTTCGTGATGGTGAGGCAGACAAGGACGTCACCTGGGATCTCGCACGCGCGCAAGGTATGGCCATCGCCAAGATTAATAACGCTGATGCAGAGGTGGATCTAAAGAATCCAGATGCCGCTAAGAAGACCGTTTCTGGTCTCATCAAATTTGCTGATGGTGCTTTTGGCAATGGTGTGGCCACCGTTCTGAAGATCTTCAATGCCGCTGTCACCATCGCAGGTCTCTTCCCAGGCGCCAGCGCAGCCAAGGATTTGAAGTTGAGCAAGACCCAGCGAAAGGAAATTGAGTCTACTCTCTCAGATATTTCGGCTTCTGCCTCCGCGCTCGCAGAAATCAATGCACCAGCTGGTCAGAAGTGTGCGGATATGCTCAATGGCAAGAAGGTAAGCAACGACAAGCCCGCTTCTCCTTCGACGTCTAATACCACTGAGCCTTCAGAATCCCCCGCGTCTTCTGAGCCGTCTAGCTCAGTAACGCCGAGCCCTTCTGAGACCACCGAGCCCGAGGAATCGGAGTCTGAGACGCCTACGACGACCGAACCCTCGACTTCTACCACCGACGGTGCTGAGGCTCAGGACGGCAAAGACGGTAAGGACGGTGAACCAGGCCGCGATGGAAAAGACGGTAAGGATGGTATCGACGGCAAGGATGGCCGCGACGGTGCCAACGGTGCACCGGGCGCACCCGGCCGCGATGGCGTCGATGGCCAGGACGGGCGCGACGGTCTTAACGGTCTAAATGGCCGCGACGGCGCTGACGGGAAGGATGGCAAAGACGGTCAAGACGGAAAGGACGTCGATTCCTCCTCCATGGCTGGCTACACATTCCTCGCAGCTATCCTCGGTGGCGGTCTCGTCGTTTCTATTCTGGGCGCGATGGATTACCTCTACCTTTTGGGCTACCTGCCCAAGGAGGGGATCCCGTGGCGTGCTAACAGCTAAGCACCCATTGGACGCTGAGTCCGGACACAGGAGCCGGTCTCAGCAGGGAGCGGGCTGGATGCCGCGGAGGACGTTTTCTAAAGCTCGCCCTCGTTGCGCAAGTGCCGTAGCTGATTCTCCGTAAAAGTTCGCTCCGCTAGGGATTCGCCGGCACCGTCCTGCAAGTGCACAACGACACTGAGCCCGAGCTCCTGCAGGTCCTCGACGTCTTCACGGTACATGGCCACCGAACTGATGGTGCATTCTTCGGTATTGATGCGGGAAGCGTAGATTTCCTTGACGGCGTCTACGTTCGCGTGCTGGGCCGGCATGGCGAGCATAATCATATCGATCTGGTGGCTGTCCTTGACGCGCTCCCAGAAGTCGATATCTGTTGCATCGCCCTCCACGACGTTGTAGCCACTCTCTTGGAGATGGCGAACTCGTGCTGGATCGTGTTCCACTCCCAAAACATTGGCGCCGTAGACGTCGACGAGCTCCTTGTAACAGGAAAGGCCGAGCCGTCCTACGCCGAGGACGAGCGCATGGGCGTCGCCAAGCTCGATGGGGCGATCCTCCGGGTGAATCTTGTGCGGTGGGCGGGCCGGCAGTCGCTTGGCTAGGTGTGTAGCTCGCGAGACGTTTTGTGGGTTGAGGATTGCCGAGATGACAAAGCTCAACGAAACAGCGAGCACGAGTGACAGCAGCCAGCGCTGGTTGAGCCAGCCGTCCTGTACTCCCACAGCGGCAATGATAAGGGCGAACTCAGAGTAATTCGCCAGCAACAGGGAAGCAAGGACAGAAGTGCGGTTGCGCAGTCCCAACATCCACAGGATTGCCCAGTAAGCGAGGCCCTGGATGGGCAAAAGCAGCAGGAGCAACCCGGCGTCGACGATGTTGTGCCACGTTGGTAGGCCCAGGAAACCGATGTTGACGAAAAAGCCAACCAGCAGCAGTTCTTTGAGGGTAAACAGTGAATGGCTGAGCTGTTCTGCGCCAGGGGAGCGGGAGAGCACCACGCCCATGATGAGCGCGCCGAGGCTTCCGGAGAGGCCGACCCACTCGAAGAGAGCATAACCAGGCAGCAGCGCCATGACGATGCCAAAGAGCGCGCCCAGCTCACCGTGCCCGAGCTTGTACCAGCGGCGAGTAGTCAGCGCTAGCAGCGGGACGATGAGGACAAGCAACACGGCCGCTAAGCTTGGCGGCTCTCCCCGCAGGATGCTCATGAAGACGACAGCGATGATGTCCTGCATGATGAGGACGCCGATGCAGATATTGCCGTAGAGGGCTTGTTCATCGCCGCGGTCTTGCAAGATTTTGACGACCACGATGGTGCTGGAAAAACTCAGCACGAGGGCGACGTTGACCGCTATCGAAAAACTGGTCGGACCGAATGCGCCGAGTGCGCCGAGAGCCGTGATAAAACCCATGCCGAGGAGGGTCATCACGAGCACGTGGGCGGTGGCGGTAAGCCAGACAGCCTTGTCGGTCAAGGCCCTCAGATCGAGGCGCAACCCGATTGCAAAAAGCATCAGCGTGACACCGATGTCGGCGAAAAGATCTAACGCTTCAACGTGCTCGATACCCCCGGCATTGAGCGCGAAGCCAGCGACGAGAAACCCGATGAGAGGCGGCAATCGCACCGCCCACGCAACGAGGCCGCAGCCAAACACCACTGCGAGGTAGATCAATAACAATTCCATGGATTGTAATAGTGCCCTAACCCGAGCTTTGGCCAGAGTTTGAAACACTATCTACCCCATGAGGGTGAGAAACATGGAGTGGCCTTGCTTGGCGATACATGTCGTTCACGGTAAATAAGCGCTAAAAAATTGAATTATTTGAACTCTATTTACCGTGGGCGTAGTAACCCAAGGCTTAAGCCTTAACCCGTCGACTCGTTCCAGAAGAAAAGGCTGGTCAGAGTTTTCTGGCCAGCCTAAGAGTCTTTTGCGAAACTACCCACCCACCTGCAACGACCCGAACCACAGCTATGGTTTCCGTCGGTTTCCGTTCCCGGTTCCGTCGGCAGGTGGGCCGGGGCGGTGTCGGAGGTGGGGGCACACCACGTGGTTCGTCCCCAGTCCTAGCCCCTATCCGCGAGAGGGACAGGATAACGCCACGACCGGAGACACACCCCGCCGCCAAAGTCACAAGCAAGTTTATGTTGCTGGAGGTCTACGCGACGTGCTTAGCGCATACGCTGTGACAGCCCATAGCGCGGAGCCAAAACCACCGCGCCCCTTGTTTAAGGAAGAGCCTGATTACTCGGGGATCTCGCTGAGTTGGGCCTCAATCCGATCCAACCGCTCGGTGATGTTGCGTAGATGCTCCACGATGAGTTGGTTGGAACCATCGATCGCCGTCGCCGTTTCGCGTCGTGCGCTGGTGACGGTGCGTACCACCCAGACGGTAAGAGCAACGAAGATCGCGAGTGGTAATGCGGCGGCGAGGATGACAAGAAATACGGTAGCGGTAAGTGTCACGAAGATTCCCTTTTCTGTTCTTGATTAATCAGGTGCCTAATGTGGTCTGGAGTTACTTCAAGCTGAAACGGAGCGACCCAGTAGTGCTTCCTCACTCGGCTCTCTCCGAGCTGTTCCAGGCCACTCTCGATGAGTCCAGCAGCTTCCAAGCGGTTGAGGTGCTGGTAGAGCAGTGGCCGAGACATCCCGAGTCGGCGGGCCAGCTCACTGACATGGGTCGAATCCGTCTCTAGGGAGGCGATAATTCGCAACCGAGGCTCACTTCCAAGAGCACTGAGCATCTGAGCGAGCCGTGCTGCGTCCATCATCCCTCCGTATCGTAATCGAACGATGTCAGGTGTAAGTATATGCTTACAGTCAGCGGTGCGCAAGTTCTGCCGGGTCTGGCGGAGACGCTGCCCGACTTAAGACGTGGCCGGTGTCCCATCACGTCCCCTCTTCACCCTCCCCAAGAAGAAACCCAGCCGCAGCACACACCACAGCTGGGTTCCTTCATGGCTTACAGCGTAGCCAGCAGCTACAGCCGCTCGATGTCTACATCGCCATCGAGAATCCTCGGCTCTACCTCCATGTGGATCCCGCGGTAGGGAAGTAGTGCGCGGATAATGTCGTGGGTGATGTCGATGCCTGGAGATGGTTCGTCCCGCAAAAGGTGGTACAGGCTAGGGCAGTAGTCCACGCCGGGAAACTCGTCCTTTGCTTCGGGAACGCACCCGTCCGGGTCAAAAGTCGTGCAGCGAATGATCAGGTCGTCGTGGACACTATTGGGCAGATTGATGGTGAGTCCTGGTGTGGTGGCAGACATGTCTGCAACCGTGGCCTCGTTTACAGACCGGGTAAGCGGGATTAGGCCGCGGGCGGACTCACCGCCTTGGATGCGGGTGAGTCCCGCACGGTTTCCGTAAGTGTCGGCCAGGGTGACAAACGTGACGCGCACCGGGGCAGTGGCCACCGACATGGAGTTAAACGCGGTGAGGACGTTGATTTCGCGCTCGGTGATAAGCCCCTGCGGGCCTGTGAAGCTAATGACGTGGTTGTAGAGCGCGGCGGTGGACATGGACAAGATGGTGTCGGCCACCTGTTTTCCCTGTTTCAGGGTTTCGGTGACTTGGGCGAGGTCGTCTACCTCAAGCTCGGCGGTGAAGTACTGGCAGTACAGTGGTGTGCTCATGTCGAGTGTGGACATGGTTCGTCCCTTTCCTTTGAGGGTGTGAGCAGTGGAAATGTCAAGTGTCGGGCACGGTAACAGGTAGAAATTTGCGGATACGCAAACTGTCCGCGCGGTGGGTTGCCGATGTGCGAGGTATGGCAACAAGCCGCGTGAGTTAAGACAAAATTGCGGATACGCAATCGCGCTCGACGGTGGTCACGCTAGTCGGTGCGGGGTGTGGTTGAGGCTCCGCGCAGGTCGCGCACGTATCGGTTAGCCACAACCGGGGGCAGCGGATCTACATGTTGTGGTGGACATAGCTGTGGGCCACAAAGCGGGGCCTTGAAGGACTTGGTGGGTAGGATTAAGGCCGTGTCCGAGGCTCGCGCGGGGGTACTAAATATGGCATGTCCCTTTTTTGATCTCCACAACATGATGTGGTGGTTCGTCTGGTAGATGTTTGCGGAACCGCAAACATGCAGGCCATATAAGAAATTCCTGCGAAGTTGGCGGTGTGGGGCCACCTGCTTGCCAGATTGCAGATCGGCAAACAAGACTATGTGTAGCGGAGTGCACTGCGTGGCCTAGCTACGTAGCATCCACTACACCGCCCCATTCCACTGCGATCGTGCCGACGAAGGAAAGGCCCATGTCCAGTAACTACACCACCGCCGACTATGAGGCGATCATCGCCAACTACACACCACACGCCGTGCGCTCTGAGCCGTGGAGCCACGTTGCCGACTTCACCCGCGAGTGCGTGCGCGCACTTAACATCACCCCGGATAACACCAGCCGCGACGCACTGCGCAACACGCTCAACTGCGTGTCCAAGCTCGCCGCCTGGGTCTGGGTGAGCTACGGCGTGGTGACTGTCGAGACCGTCTTCCACCCCGACATCATCGGAAACTACTTCCTTGCCGGAGGTGGTGCAAAGCTCAGCCCGTCCACCGCAGGAACCCAGCGCTCGCTGCTGTGTCGTGTGGCGGAGGTGATCAACGACGACTGGAACCCTGACTACCAGCACCCGATTAGCTACGAGCCAACCCTTGAACCCTACGACTCTTATGCCTGTGACAGGATGTGGGATTGGGCCGAGTCGCAACCCACAGCTGCCCGCCGCCGCAACTTCACTACGGTGCTAGCACTCACGCTTGGTGCGGGCTTGCGCGCAGGAGAAATCTGCACGCTGCGCGGCAAAGACGTGCGTGTTGACGGCGACGGGGTGCTGCTGTTTCCGCACGGCTACCGCGGGGCTGGCCCGCGCGAGGTGCCACTGCTCAAGTCTCATATCGAGGTACTTCAGCCGGTCATTATGGCTACCGGCCCGGAGGACTACCTGTTCAGGCCAGGCCGCGACAACGAGAACGTCAGCCAGCTCTCGGCGTATCTCCGCCGGGTAACACCTAGTACATCGCCGGATATGGTGCCGGATACCCGCAGGCTGCGCAATACGTGGATTATCGACCGCATTGCAGCCGGAGTTCCCGCTGATGTGCTGTGTGCTGCGGCAGGACTGAAGTCCTTGCACCAGTTTGAGGACTACGTGGTCGAGGCCGGAGCTAACCGCCGCCATGCCTACCGGATTCTTTTGGCCGGAGGATCGACTCATGGCACCCCAGGTGGAGGCCTGTACGTGCTGTAGCTCGGCTCACGGAGACTTCCTGAGCTATCCCTAGCGATTGCACATCTGCAAAGTTGGATTGCGGATACGCAAAACTCGTCTCATGGCGCACAGACCGCACCAGGGACGAACCACCCTGTGACCTGCGGGTTTACTCATGGTCTGAGGTAAGAAGGCACCGCCACCTATTTCGTGGTGTAGGTGTGCTCACCTCGTGAGCCATGAACGACACCCATGTAACTCACACCCGCCTTACCAGTGTCGGAAACATGCAGTTTCCAACCCTCGGGTCACTGACTGCCGTATCGGTTGCTGCGATGGCGCGGCCACAAGGGCTTGCCTGTGGTGACCTCGATATTGGCAATGACACGTCCCGTCGGGATCATCTCGCCGCGGATGATTCGGGTGATGGTGGAGGTGGGGATACCGCAGGCCTCGGCCAAGTCTTTGGCACTGGGGTAGCTCCCGTCCAGGGTGAGTTTCTGGACGTTGCGGGCAAAGTCCTGCAATTTCCGCATGACCGGATCGTGGGCCTCGATATGGGCATTAGGCCAGTTGGCGTAACGCCTGACCGGAGCCTCGGCGGGAAGGTCGGAAGCCACGAGACCACTTCCTTTGAACAAGAAGAAAAAGACGAACCACCTAAGTCTAAATACAATGAGGTCTACGCTGTGATCGACACACTGACGACACGCGGATTACTGCCACCTACAACTCCTACCGTTGAGCGCAACCGCAAGCGCGTGCTCGCCACGTACTTTTGCTACATGCGCGACCGCTGGTACGACGACATCTCCGTGGACGGCTGTATCTACCTGCTGCGCGATGGCGGAAAGATCCGCACCTACTTACAAGCCCGTACAGCGGATTTATCCAAATCCAGCCTCAATGCCACCCGCCGCATCCTCAACCGCTGCGCAAGCCATGTCATTGGCCAAGAAGGCGCGCTGGAGTGGGCAGAAGAATTACCGGAGGTCTTTTACCCGGCAGCTACGGCTCCGCGCCGCGCCTACAACGCCAGCGAACTTATCCGAATCAACGACTGGGTTCACTCCCGCCCCCGCCGCGAGTCGCGGCGCGTGGCCTGCATCATCGTGTCACTGGCTTTAGGTGCTGGCATGTCCACCGAGGAAATCTATCACTGCCGTTATGGCGACTTCACCGACTTTGGCACAGTGCTGGCGGTTCATGCACGCGGTGGTCGTGGGCTAAAGCCGCGTACCGTTCCGCTGACTGCACCTTTCGACGACCTCATGCGCCAAGTGCTGCATGGCGTGGGCGACGACCGTAGAGACGAACCACTGGTAAAACCCAACTCGGCGCGCCGCCGCAACGATGCCACAGGCCCACACCTGATTGCTGACTTCATCCACAAGACCAGCCAGAACCCATCGAGTACCGGCCTTGCCCCGACACTGCCCAGGCTGCGCTATACCTGGATCGCTACTCATGCCGCCGAGCGCGTGGACTTTAACCATCTGGTCTATGCCACCGGAAGCATCCAGCCCTTCCAGGACACGTTTCACCACATGATCGTTGAATCTGGCGCGCTCACCGAGACCGAATACCGTGAGTGGATCAGCGGCAACAGGGACGAACCAGACTACCCGCCGCTTCGAGTCGTCGAACCGAGAGCAGGAGGCGAAGTCTAGGTGGCCCACTTCAACACCACACCCACCCCGCTGCTTCGCCTGGATGGAGCCAGCGTTTCCTGGGCATTGACCATCATCGACCGCACCGACATCTGCCACCATCTTGACACCTGGAGGCGAGTAGACGGCTACGACCCCGCCAAAGGAGGCAGGCCTAAATCCGTTAACGACCGCACCATCCTTGCGCTCTACCTGATTCTGGCGCGTTCTGGTCAACCCATGCATTTGACCACCATGACGACGCTCCTGGCCTCGCCTGATACGACAGACAAGGCTTTAGAACTCCTTAACCTGCCCAGCCGCGATAAGGCACGACGGGTAGGTGACTTTTACGCAACCCAGCACAGCAACTGGTACTACCGCCTGTGGCGTGCGCTGCACAGCTTCCTTGATGTCGTTGACCCATTCGACAACATCCCGCACCGGGCCAGGCTTACCCGTGCTGAATTCAACCGGCTGATGGACGAACAAGACCCTGAGCGCCGCGAGGAAAAATGGCAGCGCGCCACCTACGTGTTCAATGAGCTAGTTATGGCAAGTACCGAGGACATGCCCGAAGAATACCGAGCCAACTGGCAGGGAGACCTCACCCTAGACGGAACACTTATTCCAGGCGTGCGCCGTGGCAACAACCGATGGACGAACCGACCGGACGATCTCATGTCCTCCGAGCCGGAGGCAGGCTGGTACTCCCGTGACGAGCGACAAGAAACACATGGCGAATCAAACCGAAAGCGAAACGCCAAGCATGTGTGGGGTTGGGAGGCCACACTTGTTGCCGGAGTCATCCGCGACCAAGGCCCATATGCACAGCCACACCTGATTATGGGCATGGCCTTCGACCGGCCCAGCCACAACCCTGCGATCCGTGGGTTGGAAGCCATGCGGCATTTAACGGATGATCCTGAGACACCTAAGGGCACAGTGGTGGGCGATCGTGCTTACTTCGCGGTGGCTAAGACCAAAGACTTCCATGAACCACTGCGCAAACTCGGCTATACCCTGGTGGGAGACTACAGAACCAATCAGCTGGGAAAGCGCGGATCCTATGAAACCATGGGGTTAGTTGAAGGCCACTGGTATTGTCCTGCCATGCCGAAACCTCTGGTGGAAGCCACCGAAGACTTCTATGCCGGACGTATTGATGAGGCCACCTACAACCAGCGGATCAACGAGCGCCGCGCCTTTGCCATGCGGAGAAAAGGCAAGAAGCTCTCCGGTGAGAGCCAGATGTTTATGTGTCCGGGACGAGGTAAAGGAAAGACACTGGCATGTCCCTTGGTGGAAAAGAGTCAGCGCCAGGACGCGAGAGACAGAGGACTACCCTCCATCTCCGGGCCAAATCTATCTACCGCGCGCAAGGCAAAAGGAAAGTGCTGTACCAATAAGGTCTCGGTAACCATCCCGAATAAGGAGGGAATGCGCTACCGCCAAACTGGCCCTGCTTTTAAGACACCGGAATGGAAGAAGGTGTATGGCACGTGGCGCAATGTGATTGAAACCCGCAACGACTATGTAAAGAACAATCGTGGTGGTGCTGCTATTGGTGACCATACGAGAAGACCTGTACGCGGTTTTGCTGCGGCCTTCTTCTATACAGCTCTTGGTGTGGTCGCGGCCAATGTATCTATGATTCGGCGTTTTCTTGGCCGGGTGGATCGGGATGAAAAGACTCCGCCTCCTGACTCTGGTAAACCTGTACCGCCGCGCGATCCGGCGCGCGAGAAGGCAAGCCCGAACGCGCCGCCTGCGCGCGAGGCCGCTTAAGACCAACTGAATACTTTTATCCATCTAGCTCGGAAAACCGATATGGGGTTCCGGGCTAGAAGTGTGATGTCTAGCGACTTTTTGGACACGGAGTCCAGGATGTTTTTGGACGGGATGTCTAGTGGCTTTTTGGACGTTTGCGGCGGTGGAATAGCCGGATGGCTGGGCCTGGCCCCCGGAAAGTAGACACGTCGGGGGTTAGCTATGAAGTGTCCCAGGTTTTGTTCCGTTTGAGTAGATGGGAAAATCTGGAACATGCCAAGAAAATTTGACCAGGATGCAAAGGACCGTGTGGTCCGTCTCGTGGAGGACCGCATCTTGGCGGAAAGCATGTCGATGCATCCCGCGTGCTAGGCAGTAGCTTCAAAGTTGGGGGTTTCATGGCACACGGCTCGTCTATGGACTTAAGCCTGCTCGTCGTGCGGGAAACATCCCAGAACCTGTTCCTGAAGATTTGGCTACCGAAAATGCCAGGCTACGCCGCGAAAATCAAGAGCTTCGAGATACCAACGAGTTGCTGAAGGCTGCGTCAGCTTTTTCGCCTCACGACCAGGCCCCAAACGTTAAGAAATGATCCGGTTCATCGATAAATACCGGAATCATTTCTCTGTCGAGTTCATCTGCACCGGAGTTGAAGATTAACCGGGCTGGTGGGTTTATCACCTCGCGTGGTTATCGCCAGTCCAAAGCCCGTGGGCTTAAGTGCTCGTCGCCTTCGTGACGCTGTGCTGATTGAACGCATTGGTGCCATTCATCGGGATAATTACGGTGTCTACGGCGTGCGGACAATGTGGCATGCGCTTGACCGTGACGGAATCGACATCGGTCGTGAGCAAACCGCCCGGCTGATGCGCCTAGCTGGTGTTTCTGGCACAGGCACAGGCGGATCACCAATCACAACCCGTACACCTCAACAGGCCGGATCTGCGCCCGGATTTGGTCGAGCGTGAGTTCAAAGCCCAAGGCCTTAAACAAGCTGTGGGTGGCCGACATTACCTACGTGCGTACGAAGAAGGGTTTTGTGTACACCGCGTTTGTCACTGACGTTTACTCCCGGCGGATCGTCGGATGGGCATTATCGGACTCGATGCGCACCGAGGTATTACCGCTGCAAGCACTCAACCAAGCGATTGTGAGCGCGAAGGAAACAACAGGCCTTATTCACCATTCGGATCACGGCTTATAGTACGTCAGCGTTGTCTACAACCAGCGTCTCGCCCAGCACGGGATTGCCGCTTCCACTGGGACCGTCGGTGACTGAAATGACAATGCTCTAGCTGAAAACGTTAACGGCTCTTACAAGAATGAGCTCATCCATACTCGCAGGTGGAATGATGTTGTCGAGGTAGAAATCGCGACGTTCGAGTGGGTGTCATGGTGGAACGAGGTAAGGCTCCACCAAAGCCTGGGATATCGAACCCCAGCCGAGGTGGAAACCGAATTGTGGAAGAAGAACCCGCAACAGGGAATAATAGAAATCAAGGAACATGCCTAGGAACAAAACTCGGGGCACTTCAAGCCCCTTATATGGCTCTGGATGTGGTGATTGCTGCAGAACCGTCATCAGTAAGGGTGACTTTTCCATCTACGCGGTAGACTTCACGCAACATTTTTGCGGTTAACACGTCCTTAGCTGCTCCGTGTGCGTATACAGTGCCCGCGTGGAGTACCGCAATGCGGTGAGCGAAGCGCGCTGCTTGTGAAAGATCGTGCATCGAAACCACGACCGCCGCGGGTGCTTCAGCTGCATAGGCGCGAATATGCTCCATGAGGATGAGCTGATTTCTTAGGTCAAGAGCGCTGGTTGGCTCGTCCAGTAGTAATGCCTGCGGCCGGCATACGATGGCCTGGGCGAAGCTTACTAATTGACGCTGGCCGCCGGAGAGCTGGGACATTGTTCGGGATTCTAGGTCTTCTAGCCCCAGCCGCGTGAGGACCGAGCTGACTCGGTCCTGTGTGGATGTGGCTACCCGTAGTCCGCTGAATCCCGTCCGGGAATGCTGGAGTGCCAGAAGTACCGATTCGAATACGGTAAGGGTGCTTTCCGGCGGGGGATCCTGTGGCAAATATACTGCCTCGGGCCCAGTGACGTCGCCGCTGAATCGGCATAGGTTAGCCATGCAGCGCAGCAAAGTCGACTTACCAGCGCCATTAGGGCCGACGAGGGCGGTGACGGTTCCAGCTTCGATCTTTGGGAGACATACGTCATTCAGTATCTGTTCGTCTCCATGGGAAAAGCACAGGTTATCTACCCGGAGTGTGGGTTCTGGCGGAACCGTGGGCGGTTGTTCCACGAGGGGGTCCTTTCTGGGGCAGGAAGTACTGGGAGAGGCGATCATTAGGTTGAGGAGACAGTTCGGGGGCGGCGTCGCAAAACAATGAGGACGACGAACACGGGAACGCCCACAATCGCGGTGATGATGCCGACAGGCAGAATCGCCCCAGGCTGGATCAGCTTGGATACCACTGAGGCTGAGGTCAGCAAAAGCGCACCTGAGATGATGGACGTGGTGAGGAAGAAGCGTTGGTCCTCACCAACGAGCATCCTGGCGATATGTGGGCCGACGAGTCCGATGAAACCAATTGTCCCGGCCATCGAAACGGCAGTTGCCGCCATAAGGGAGACTCCCACCAGCGTGTACGTGCGCAGCTTTGGGATATTGATACCCATGGACCTAGCGCGGTCGTCGCCCATTCGAAACGCGGTCAGCGTCCACGCATTGCGGTAGAAGTAAGCAATTCCGATTAGTGAGATGACCGCGAGAAGGCCGATCTGAGGCCACGTAGCGCGCGTAAGGCTGCCCAAGGTCCAGAAAACCACCTGCTCTAATTGGGTCTGCGAGGCGAGGTACTGCATTAGCGCTAGTAGAGCATCGAAGAGGAACACGATGGCTATGCCCAGCAGAATCATTCCCTCGGTACCAGAGCTCTTTGACCGAGAGAATAGGACGATCACCGCACAGGCCGCGAGGGCGAAGACCCAAGCACTGCCCGCCATTCCCAGCGCTGCCCCGATTCCCGCCGCGGTGAATCCTGAGACGGTGGCAAAGGCTGCGCCAAAGCTCGCAGCGGCGGAAATGCCCAGCGTATAGGGCTCTGCCAAGGGGTTATCCAAGATGGTTTGCATCTCTGCGCCGGCAGCAGCGAGGGTGCCACCGATGAGCACCGCTGTGACGGTCATAGGCAGACGTATATCAAAGATGATCTGCCAGTCAATTGGGCGGGAATCGCTGGGGTGAAAGAGCACGTAGAGCGCCTCATTTGCGTTCAAACTGCTGCCGATGAGGAAATCTATGGCAATGGTGACGCATAGCAGGGCCGTAAGCCCTGCGATGATCGCTACCTTTCGCCTGCTAGCTGTTCGGTACCAGTTTGACCGGGGGCGTTGCCGTTGCGGGGTAGAGTTTTGGTCGTCCACCTCGCTTCCGGTGGCAATTGATTGCGCTCGTGCTCCGTGGCTCATGGCAAACCAGTCCAGAAGGTGCCGCTAGCCTCCACAGGGAGGAATTTTTCATGTAGTTCTTCCAAATCGGCCTGCGGGTCGACATCGGAAAACAGGTCGGGGTGCATGGCTTTGGCAAACCACTCGATGGCTAGGTAGTTGTATGGGGAGTCGTAGAAGTGATGCCACGCAGCGTAGGCCCGCTTGTTCTTGACCGCCCGCATTTCCTTAAGGACAGGTTGCCCGTCAACAACGCGTTGGAAGTCTTTGGCTGCCTGTTCGGTGGACTCGTCGTAGCCCAGGGGTACAAAGCCATTCTTCTTTGGCTGCTGCTTGGCGCCGGTCCAGTCTGCGCCGGTGGCGATGATGACGTCTGGGTCTTTTTCAGCTAGCGCCTCGGGAGAGACTTGCCCCTGCTTGGCGTCGATCATATCGTCGCCCACGTTTTCGCCACCCGCTGCGTTAACAATTTGGGCTAGGTTGGACTTAGCGAAGGTAGAGCAGCAGTCGAAGTAGCCGGGAGCTCGCCAGAGGAAGGTCGGTGTGGGGGTGGCCTTGGCTTTTTCTAGGCGCTCCTGAACCATGTTCACCTTGGACTCATAGAACTCGGCATACTCTTCCGCTTCCTTCTCGTGGCCGAGTACCTTGCCGAGCAAGCGCACGCTCGGTGCGGTGTTCTTCACCGGGTCGGTAAAGTAATCGACGGTAACCGTGGGGATTCCGGCCTTTTCTAGACCGTCTACGATGCCAGCATCCTGGGCGGCTTCGAAGCTGCTTGCGGAGACAATGAAGACATCTGGACGGGAATTCAAAGCTTGCTCAACGGACATCGAGCCGTCGTAAACTTCACCAGTTTGCTCAATATCTTCGATCTCTGAGAATTTCTGTTCGTACTTCTTGTACGTGCCAGGGTCGTTCTGCTCCAGGTCATCTGGCCAGGCAACGATGCCCTGGAGCGGGTTTTCTTTGTTGAGGATGGATGTCGTGTAAAGCATCCGTTGCCCGCCCATGAGGACCCGATCGACGTTCTTCGGGACCTCGACTTCGCGCCCGAGAATGTCGGTGATCTGTTGCTTTTCTCCGTCATCTGCGGTCTGTTGTTCATCGTTAGTGCTGCAGGCAGCGGTCATAAGGAGGGCAGTGGCGGTGACGGCTGAGGCGACTACGCGGGCCATTCGGTGGTGAGGGGCGCGTGGGGTTTTAAAACCGCGAGCCCTAGTTGTCGTGAGGGACAAGGCAATCCTTTCTTCCAAGTGGATCTATTAGGTTAGCCATACCTTTGTTTATCTACAAGGGGTGATGAAACTTTTACCCCCTAACATTCCCGTTAAGTCAGTTCATTCAGTCGGCGGGAATATGTGCGTAGCAGCAGTACCGCCGTGGTTGCGAAACCCATGATGAGTCCTAACCAGACGCCATATCCTTCCCATCCGAGGAGCTTTCCAAATATCAGAATCCCGGGGACGCCAACCAGCCAGTACCCGACGAGGGTGCAGCGTAGCCCTGAGGTGGTGTCTTTCAGGCCTCTCAGTAGGCCCACTGCCACGTTTTGGATTCCTTTGGCGAACTGTTGCAGTACCGCGAGACATAGGAGCAGGACGGCAATGTGAAAGGTGGTGGGATCTGCCTCTTTTAAGAAAGGATGCAGTACCCACCTGCCCAACAGAAGCCACAGCGCGCCCATTATTCCCAGATACGTGACCACGACGAACAATATGCGTCGGGTAATCTCGCGCACTGAGTCGGCACTCTCGGCCCGAGCCCTTGTGATCAGCACCGAGCCGCCGTGAGAAAAGCCGATGCACACTTGGTAAACGATGTACGCCAGTTGGTTCACAATATTGTGCGCCGCTAGCATCTGTGGGCTAAAGGTCCCCATCACTAAACCGGCGATGGTTGTTATTGCAGCCTCCGAGCCATAGGTCAGACTGACTGGTACCCCGAGGCGGACGAGGCGGCAGATAGTCTCCCCATCTCCTTTACACGGAAGGATGTGGAAATAGGGCTGTAGCTCGGGAATGCGCAGTACCACAATCCGGAAGGCCAGGAAGGTAAGCAGTTGGATGACAGTTGTAGAAAGCCCGATGCCCGCTACCTTCCAGTGATCCGAGGCTGCCCATGTCATAAATAACCAGTTCAATGCGATATTTATAAATATCGATATCAGCGTGATGGTTAACAGGGAGCCGGGTTTTCGCATGCCCACGGCGAATTGGCGCAGGACGTTGAGCCACATCATCGGGACTAACCCGGGTGCGAGCGCAAGGGTCATGGCGAAGGTGAGTTGGGCAACGTGCTTGTCGATGGGCAGAACAAGGACCAATCCGCCTAGGGCGATGACCAGTAACGCGCCGAGAATTGCAGTGCCAGTGGCCACCGCGAAGGAGGAGCGCACAGCCCGCCGGATCTGTTCTGCTCCCGCCTCGCAATTTTGACAAGAGGTTTTCTCTTTTTCCATTTTTGCTGCTGCTTCAGCCACAAGATTTGCCCCGGCCGTCACCATGCCCACGCACATCGTGCGGATCTGGTTGTAAAGCTGCATCGCTAGGCCGCCGCCGGCTATCGCCAGTACGCCCACGGACTGCAGCATCAATACGTCCGTGGTGGTCAATGCAACTCCGGCGAGTTGTACTCCAGCGATGGGAAGGGAAATTCCCAGAACTTCGCGATATTTCCGGATGGATTTCAACCTCGCAGCCACCTTCAACTTCGGACTAACATTCGTCTCGGCCCTCGCTTCTCATCTTCTAAACCTCGCCCATTTTGGCGGCTGGTCTCCAATGTGCTGCGGTTTCTAGCGGTAGATACGCAGCACATCCGATTCATTTGCGGCCTCCAGGCCGTTGAAGCGAATGGCGCTGCGATACATCTGCACCAAAGTTGCAATCGGACGCTGCCGTCTGCACCATGGAAATTAGTGGTTCGCCCCTGCGGATTCAGCTGGTGCTGGCCGATGCCCCAGCGGTACCACCGTTGGTTGAGACCGAATCCCGTTCAGGGCTGGTGTTTGCAGCGGCAGAGACTCCCTTCGGAAAGTATAAAGATTATACCTAGTTTAGGTAAGGCTACCATAATTGAAGATTTCCACTTCAAACACTTCAGGTGGAAGGAGTGTGAAGATGGATAGGAGAGCTATGCTGCTTGAGTCAGTGTAGCTGATGTGAGTGCTTCGAAGGCATCGGGGGCTAGAAGATTGCACCAGGAGTGCCGTCTGCGCGTGTTGTAGCGCATGCACCATCGAAAGACTTCTTGGCGGCAGGTAATGGGATTGTCAAAGGCTTTCCGATCACGCAGGACTTCACGCTTTAAGGTGGCGTTAAAAGATTCTGCCAGGGCATTATCGGCACTCGTTCCCACTGCTCCCATGGATTGGCGCACGCCAAGCTGGGCGCAGTGATCTTGAAATGCTTGTGAGGTGTACACACTGCCATGATCAGAATGGAAAATTACCCCTTTAAGGCTTCCACGGACTTTCCTGGCATGAGATAAAGCTTCGATAACCAGC
>NZ_KV821940.1:0-90355 GCF_001815785.1 Corynebacterium sp. HMSC056F09 | reverse complement strand
TCGACGTTTAATCGTGGCGTAGCTTGCGCTAGTAATGCCAACCTCGGCAAGAGTCTCGATGGAATCCAGTTTTGAGCCGGGATTAATGATCCGGGCGCGTACCAGATCACGAAACACCGGATCATCACCGCTTGCTGCAGCAAGACCTAACTCGTCGAAATACGCATAATACCGTCCAGCAAGTAACCGGCCCGCTGACCGACTACCGGCAGCGGGTGGCAAACGCTGCCTGTTGCCGATGGGATGTGTTCCACCTCGCCGAAGTCCATTGCGAGTTGGTCACCATCGACGATGCGTTGAGCTTCAGCTCTTAAAAGCGCAAGCTCAGACTCTGAATGTGCTGAGCCGATATGCTTCATCCTTTTCGCGCCTTTGCGTTCAGAGAACACCACCTGCACCGCCATCGCCCCAGAAGCGGTCTTGACAGTGCGAATATAAGGACTCACAAAAATCAGACTACTGAACACCCCCGGCACTACCCACTTAGTGCGGAAAAATTCCTCCCCACCAACGAAAACCAACAGGTAACCGTGCCAAGAGTGCCTTTGCTCACCCACCCATGACCTAAGTCAGGTTACAGTTTTACAGGTACTTTAAATCCGTAAACGCGGGGAACAAGACAGCATCGTGGCAAGCAGGAAACTTGATGATACCTCAGTGGGATTGGCTGGCCGAGACGCCCTTCTAGGCCGCCATGTCATATAGGCCAGCGAGGACCGCCAAATTAGCGAGGTCTACCGATGCAATGAGGATGGCGTGAGCCGGCGCAGCGGTTGGACATCATTTTTGCTTTGGACGAGTTTCCAGGATTCTCTGTTTGTAATAATCGCGATCCGCCTCTTGCATGCGAGAAAATTCCATGAGCACGCCCGGCCAAGTGGGAAATGAATCTACCAGATTCTCCGACATGTTCGATAACGGCGAAAAAGCGATCTCGCCCCATCTGACTCCTATGCCTACTCTTTCAGAGTAATCTGTGCTGTTTAGAGGACCAACACACCACTGGCTCCCTGATGCGGCATTCATCCATATCCCCGTTATGGCTATGATTCGGGAGACTGTGTCTTCATAGCTGTGTTTAGAATTGAGGATTTCGAGAAGGGGTTCGAAGGGAAACTCTTGTGCGCCATCGGTAACTTGCTTCTTCTGGGAAGATGTCAGCTCTGTGAGCACTGTGGGGACTGTTTCTGTGAGGAAGTCCTCTAGCCGGTTTCCGAATTGCTGTTGATATCCGTCAAGCCACATGGGGGTCTCCTAGGTCAAATAGGGCGGATGATCCAGGCTCCTGAACCGTTATTTAAAGTCCTGTCGAAAAAGCAGGTTGCAGATCTAGCCCAGTATCCAGTATTTTGTTGCTCTCTGAGGAAATCAAGTCGATTCCAGCATTCATTTTCGGCAAGGAAGATTTGAGTGTTGTGCCCCGACCCCGCAACCGGAACGCAGAATTACTCGGCGTTAAAAGAATAGCTCCCAGTCAACTCGTTGTGGATGACAACGGTATAGTCCTGGCCGTTGGCAGTGGCGCCCTCGATAAGCGCTTGGAGCTCCTGAGAGTTGTAATGGCGGCTTAAACCGACGTAGAACACTGCGAGGAGGATAAGCCCTCCCACAAGAATGGCGGCGGGGACAATAATGCTGCGGAATCGGGACATGTCGTCGACGTTAGTAGAGCGCTGGTTTAATCGCATCCCACGCCGGTTGCAATTGCTTGCCAAACATCACCCAGTCGTGGGTGCCGTCGGTGAGATAGTCGGTGGTGTGGGGGATGGAGGCGTCGGCAAGCGCGGCGGAAAACTCCTCCGTACAGCGACGTGAGCCGGCCTCCAAAAGGGTGCCCCCGATGCGGTCATTGACGGACTTTCCGGGGTAGGCCGCCAGTTCCTCGTCCGTCCATGCGCCCGAGGCCGCGGCGAGGTACAGCGCCGTGCCGCGCAGCCCCTCCGGGTGGGACATGACGTCATTGCGTAGCCAATCCTCCGAACCGCGCGGGCCCCACATGTTCGTTGGGTCGCCGCCCTTGGTGCGCACCGTCAAGTCCACCGTGCCCTGGCCCACCTGGCTGGTGGTGGAATAGCAGCCGGAAATTCCCGCCACGCCATTAAAGAAACCCGGGTTGTTGTTCGCCATCATTACCGCGCCCGACGCTCCCATGGACAATCCAATGAGCCCGCGCTTGCCGTTGTGGTTGAGCTCCGCTTCCACGACGGGGGCGAGTTCGGTGGTGACAAAAGTTTCCCACTTGTGGCGCCCCAGCTTGGGGTCGTCCTCTCTCCAGTCGGTCCACATGGAACCTGCGCCTTGCGACGGAATCACCACGCTCGCATCCGTATCCCCAAACACGCGTCGTACATGGCCCTTGGTGATCCAGTTCGAGGTCTCCGGGGAATCTACGCCCTCGAGAAAGTATACAACGGGCCCGCCGTTGCCCACGACGACGTCGACGGGAATATCGCGCCTCATCGACGGCGAGGAGATGATCCACTTCTCACGGCCTGGTTCGTCGGTAGCACGCCGCTCCACGAGGGAGACCTCGTCGATTTCTTTAATCGGGTATGGGTACTCGTCCTGCTCCGTGGACCACGCGTCGGTGAGTAGGTGGGAGGAGGTACCCAAGCCATCGATGACGTTGAACATGGTGTCCACGGCCCACTGCGATGAGGCCTCGTCGCGGCTCGACAGTTGGTAGGAGGAGCCGGGCGTGAACATCAGGGAGCTGGCCACCAGCGCGGAGAAGAGCTTCATAAACGGCTACCTTAATACAGATTCCGGTATGCTCGGCGCACATGCTCGGAAAGGATGACACCATGAAGATGGCACCGCGCCACCGTCAGCAACTGCCACCGCTTCCGATGGTTTCGGCCAAGCTGGGGGAGCGTTTGGCCAGCCAAGTGTTCGTGGAGGAAGGCCGGGAGCTGCTTCCGGAGTTGCAGGAGTTCCGCCGCGATATGCACCAGAACCCTGAGGTCGGGCTGCACCTGCCGCGCACGCAGGAGAAGGTGCTCGAAGCTCTTAAAGGCCTGCCGCTGGAGATTCAGCTCGGGCGCGACTTGAGCTCCGTTGTGGCGGTGCTGCGCGGCGGCAAGCGCGGCGAGCGCCCGGTGTCGGTGCTGCTGCGCGCGGACATGGACGGTTTGCCGGTGCGCGAGCAGACCGGTAGCCCTTTCGCTTCGACGAATAACAACATGCATGCGTGTGGCCACGACCTGCACACGGCGGGGCTTATCGGCGCGGTCAAGATGCTCTGCCGCCACCGCGAGGAGCTGTTGGGCGATGTCATCTTCATGTTCCAGCCGGGCGAGGAAGGCCCGGGTGGTGCGCAGCCGATGATTGATGAGGGCGTGCTCGACGCCGCCGGCCGCCGCCCCATTGCCGCCTACGGTTTGCACGTCGGCCCGCAGGATCGGGGCACGTTCCACCACATCGCGGGCCCGATGATGGCCTCGTCGTCCAACTTGGGAATCACCGTCTACGGCAAGGGTGGGCATGGCTCGCGCCCGCACGATGCGATCGATCCGGTTGCGGCCCTCGCGGAGATCCAGGTGGCGCTGCAGGTGGCGCTGACCCGGCGCTTCGACGCGAACTCGCCGATTGTCATCACGGTGACCAACCTGCGCGCAGGCGACGGTGCGGTCAACGTCATCCCGGACAAGGCGGAGCTGGGCGCGACGGTGCGCGTGCTTCGCGACGAACACATCGACGCCGTCCGCCAAATGATCATCGAGGTCTCGAGCTCCGTGGCGGCCTCGCACCGTTGTACCGCGAAGGTGGACTTTGAGGTCCTGTATTCAGCCACCAAGACCTCACCGCGCGAGGACCAGTTCGCGGCGTCGTTGTGGGCGGGGATGTTCGGCGCGGAAAACGTGCTGACCATGGACACGCCGATGATGGCCTCGGAAGACTTCGGCGCGGTGCTCGCCCAGGTTCCGGGCACCTTCATGTGGTTCGGTACCGGCGATCCGCACACCCCGGAGCACATGCGCGAGTGGAACCACTCGCCGCAGGTGCGCTTCGATGATTCCGTTCTGGGAGACCAAGCCGCAGCCCTGGCGGCGGTGGCCTTTGAGCGCCTCGCCGCCGAGGATGCGCACCCCTCGCCGGCCACGAAGGCTATGCGTGCGCCGGTGCAGGGGACAGGGGCGGATGCGCAGCCGCCTTCTTCCGCAGCGCAATAGTGCCCCAGATGGTGGCTACCCACTCGGCGAGCACGACGACCATGCCGGCGAGGAGGGGCCAGATGGCGTCGTCGAGCGCGGTGCTTAACGACGGGAAGAGATTCTTCGTGGCGTGCACCGCGATGGCGATAATGAGCCAGCGCACCGGTTGTTTCTGGGATAGGCCATAGGCGCTAAGCCCGGTGAACAGCGCGTGGGAGAGCGGGTTGGATCCCAGGCGGATGACCACCGCCCCGATTGCCCCGGAGGTATCCGAGTCGAGGTTATCCGCCGTCATGCGCGCGAAGGCGGTGGCGTCCTCACCTACAGTGAAGCCGATGCCCACGGCCACGCCCACGAAGACGTAGTCGAGCAAACTGCGGGGCCGGATGACGAAGGTGCAGATAAGCAGCACGCCGAGGAACTTCAGCACTTCCTCGATGAGCGGCGCATATC
Organism: Corynebacterium sp. HMSC056F09; assembly: GCF_001815785.1. Classification (NCBI taxonomy): domain Bacteria; kingdom Bacillati; phylum Actinomycetota; class Actinomycetes; order Mycobacteriales; family Corynebacteriaceae; genus Corynebacterium; species Corynebacterium sp. HMSC056F09. The sequence continues at coordinate 85,748 of NZ_KV821940.1, read as the reverse complement.
CCGCAGCGCCCAGCCACTCTAGGCCCGCGCGGGCGAGTAGGTGGGTCATGTTCGTGTTGAGTTCCACCGCGAGCCCGGAGACGGCAAAACCCCACACCACGCCGTGCGCAATTCCCGGCCGGCGGCGCAGGAAGAACAGCGCGAGGGGGACGAGTACGGCGGCGAAGATCACGGCGGCCAGAGCACTTGCGGGCAGGAAGGGCTCGCCCGCGTAGTGGAAGGCGGTGACGGCCAGCGCGCCGAGGATCAGCAGGTAGTACAGGTACTTCATGCGTCCTCCGGCTGCACGCGGTCGGCGAAGTCACGTGCCTTCGGTCCGTAGATGTGGAGGAAGGAGATGGTGTTGTTGTGCCGCTGAGACAGCGTGATGCCGTCGCCGTCCTCGACGCGGTAGAGCTCGGCAGCCTGGGTGGTGATGGGGGCGTCGGTCAGCGCGCTGGTCCCGGTAAAGGAGCGGTGCTGGCGCGGCAGGTACGTCTCGACCTCGTGGGAGGAGCTGCCTTCCTCAGAAATGATGGTCGCGCTCCCGCAGTTCCAGGTCTGCGAGGAGGCGTACGGATCCTCCGGGCATTCGAGCTCCGGGATGCCGCGCACGGGGGTGGTGTCGGGAGTGGGGTCGGGGAGGAGGGCGTCGGCAAGCGGTACTGCGGCGAGGACGCCGATGCAGGAATAAATCAGTGTGTTTCTCATGCTTTTGACCCTAAGAGCTGCGATTTTGCGCCGGTATCCTCCGCAGGGAGGATTTTGCGGAGTTTCACAATGCTGACAATCGTGGCGACCCACAGGCCGATGAGGATGAGGAAGGTAGGGAAGATGGGCCAGAAGGCGTCCTCAAACGCGGTAGAGATAGACGGGCCGAAATTGGCCGTGAAGTGCACCGCCATGGCGATAAGCAGCCAACGCACCGGTTGCCTGCGGGAGAGTCCATATGCTGCGATGCCGGTGAAAAAGGAGTGCATGAGCGGGTTCGCGATGAAGCGGACAAGGAGCGCCAGCAACGTTCCCCTGAGATCAGAATCGAGGTTCTCCAGCGTCATGTTGGCGTAGTAGACGGCGTTTTCGCTCACGCTAAAACCCATCCCCACGGCCACGCCGACGAAAACGTAGTCCGCCCAGTGGCGGGACCGGATGACGCAGGTGCAAATGAAGATGACGCCGAGGAATTTGAGGACTTCCTCGGTGAGTGGGGCGATGCCAGCGATGACCAGCCAGTCCGGGACCGTACGGATGAGGAGGTGGTACATGTTCTCGTTGAGCTGGCCGGCGACAGTGGAGACCGCAATACCCCACACCACCCCGTGCGCAATGCCCGGGTGCTTGCGCAAAATCAGCAACGTGAGACCGATTGCCACGGCCGCGTACAACACTGCGGCGAGCGCGCTGGTAGTGACGAAAGCGCCGTGGGAGAAATCATAAGCGACGAACACCAGTCCGGCGGCGGTGAGCAGTTCGTACAAAGTCTGTGTTCTTCTCATGCGGTTTAGGTTATGAACCGGGCTTGGGGTGCCGGTATCCTCCGCAGGGAGGATTTTCCGGAACGCAGGGAGAACTATCGTGGCAACCATGACGAGAAAGACGCGACCACTGTGGATCACGGTGCTGCTCATTCTGCTCTGCGTGGTGGCGGATTTGGCGGCATGGATCCCCCATATCGAAAACTTCGAGGGGACGGATCAGGAAGCCCTTGTTATGGGCTTGATGGGTCTATTTAGCTTCGCCACGTGGATTCTGCTGCCCTTCGCCCTGCACCACTCACGGCGGGAGCGCAACATCCACGAGGAGTACCCCGGCCACCCGGTGGTGCTGATTGCGGCTCTGCTCGTCCTGGTACTAGGCGGGTTTCGCCCACTGTCGCTGTCAGTGCTGGTGGTGTTGATTTCAATCATCTCGCGCGGCCGATTGCGGTGGTCCCTGGCGGGGACGGCGGTCTTCGTGGCCTCGTGTGTGACCGTTATCTCTGTGCCTTACATTCGGATGAACATCTTCGATCCCTTTGGTTACGTGTTCTATGGGAGCCTCTTTCTTATCGTTGCCTGGATTACGGGCTCGGTGCGCGCGCAGCGCCGCCAGCGCGAGGTCACGCTGGTGAGCTTGGCGGAGCTTAATGAGGACCAGCTGCGCTCGCGCGAGGAGCGGGCGCGTCTGGAGGAACGCAACCGCATTGCCCGCGATATCCACGATTCCCTCTCGCACCGGCTCAGCCTTATTTCCGTGTACGCGGGTGGCCTGAACTACCGCAAGGATGCCGACCCGGAGCGCGTCGCTGAGGCGGCGGGAACCATCCAGTCGGAGGCCAAGGCCGCCGTGGAGGACCTGCGCGGGGTGATCAAGGCGCTGCGCGTGGATGACAGGGTGGATCCGCGCGCGAGCATCGAGGAACACATCGAGCGCGCACGCGCGGCGGGGACGAAGGTGCGCTACGTCAAGGGAGACGTCGATAAGCTGAGCACGCTTGCTGCCCACACGCTGGGCCGCGCCGTGCAGGAGGGACTGACCAACGCGCGCAAGTATGCGCCGGGGAAGAAGGTGACGCTCACCGTGGAGAACGAGGAGGATAAGGTGCGGGTGACCATGCAGAACAAGAAGGTGGCGCACCAGCCGGAGTCGGGTGGCGGCAACGGTCTGCTAGGTCTGGAGGAACGCGCCCGGCTGGCGGGAGGTACCTTCACAGTGCTTGACGACGCCTCCACCTTCACCTGGGTCCTCGAACTACCGGAGGAGGCACACGCGTAATGATTTCAGTGGTATTGGTCGATGATGAGCAGGCGCTGCGCCGCGGCATTCGTTTCATCCTGGAGGGAGCACCAGACATCGAGGTGGTGGCCGAGGCCAGCAATGGGCGCGACGGCGTGGCCCGCGTGTTGGACCTGCAGCCGGACGTGGTCCTCATGGATATCCGCATGCCGGTCATGGACGGCATCGAGGCGGCTGGGCAGCTGCGCGCGAGCGCGCCGGATATCCCGGTGGTCATGCTCACCGCTTTTGATACGGATGAGTTCATCGTGGATGCGCTGCACGCCGGCGCGATGGGTTTTCTGCTCAAGACCATCGAGCCGGACGGGCTGGTCTCTGCGGTGCGCGCTGCGGCCACGGGGCAGCAGCTGCTGAGCCCGAAGGCCCTGAAGAATCTGCTGGCGCTCAAGCACCCCGAGCCCGCGCCGGCAGAGACAAAGGAGCCTGGGCCCCGCCCGCTGGAGGGCTTAAGCCAGCGCGAAAACGAGGTGGCGGAGTTAGTGGCCCAGGGCCTGGACAACCAGGAGATCGCGGGGCAGCTCTACGTGTCAGTTACGACGGTGAAAACCCACATCAAGCACATCCTGGACAAGCTGGGCGGCACCAACCGCGTACACATCGCGATTGCGGTGTTGGAATCGCGCTAGCGCCGGCGGATAAACGCGGAGGCGAGGCCGAGCAGCGCGATGACGATCACGATGATGGACGCCGCCGGCCAGTACTGGGGGTAGTACTTCAGCGCGTAGCCGAAGACCTGGCTGTCGTTGAACTGTTGGGCCAGTGCGATGGGCATCCACCACAGCTTGGTCAGCGTCAGGATCGCGCCCAAGAGCCCGGCGATGATGCGGACCGGCCTGCGCAGGAAGAAGCTGGCCGCCACGAGGAGAACACCAACAATCGTGAGTGCGAAAAGCAGAGGCGTATCCACGGCGAGCGGCGAGCCATTGATGAGGAACTCGTGGTCCACTTCGTGCTGTTCGATAAGCGTGTAGCCGTCGAGGACGACATCGTCGGGGATGCCCACTTAGGTCTCCTTCTGCTCAGAGTTCGGGTCGTAGCCATCGGCCCAGGTATCGGTGTCGAAGTCGTAGTCTACATTCTCGCCCTTTTCATCGGTGCGCTGGTACCAGTCTGTGTAGCGGTGCGCTGAGGAGTCGAAGTCGGAGCCGGCACCGCGGCCCTCGTCGGCGTGCTCGACGGTGATCTCGAAATCATCGCCGTGCTCCTCGATGCCACGCACGACGGCGTTTTCCACCGCGGCACGCGCGTAGGCGCGGCGGATGAATACCGGGTCGGAGCGCAGGTCCTTGATGAAGGCCACCATCATGACGAGCAGCACGATGCAGAAAGGTAGCGCTGAGAGGATTGTCAGGTTCTGCAGGCCTGTGAGCACGTCCTCACCACCGGTCAGAAGCATGACAACAGCGATGCCCATCATGCACAGGCCCCAGAAGATAACGATGATCTTGTTCGGGGCGGGATTGCCCTTGGAGGACATGGTTCCCATGATGACCGATGCGGAATCCGCAGAGGTGATGAAGAAGACCGCCAGCACCAGGATCAAAATGAAAGGCGTGATGCTGCTCAGCGGCAGGTTGTCGAACATGGCGAAAAGAACCTGCTCGCCGGAGGCGGAGCCATCAAAGTTGGGTAGTTCTTCGCGCTGGAAGGTAATGGCCGTGCCGCCGAAGATGGTGAAGGCCAGGATGAGGATGAGGGAAGGGGCGAAGACGGTCACGGCCGTGAATTCGCGCAGCGTGCGGCCACGGGAGATACGGGCCACGAACATGCCGACGAACGGCGTCCAGGCAATCCACCACGCCCAGTAGAACGCAGTCCAGTAGGACTGGAACTCGACGGTTTCATCGCCCCAGGACAGGCCTTTGGCCATCATCGGCAAAAGCTGGTCGATGTAGGTCACGATGCCGGAGGGCACGAGATTGAGCAGGAGCAAGGTCGGACCGGTGAAGAAGACAAAGATGACCAAGCCGAGTGTCACCGTGATGTTGAAATTAGAGAGATAGCGCACGCCGCGGGAGACACCCGAGACCGCCGAGATGATGAAACCGCAGCCCAGGACCGCAATGATCACGATGAGCACGGAGTTGGTCAGCGGGCCGGCACCACGGATGATGGAGACGCCTTGGCCGATCTGGATGGCGGAAAGACCCAGTGTGGCGGCGGTGCCGAAGAGCGTGGCGACGAGGGCGAGGACGTCGATAAGCTTGCCCAGCGGGCCGTCGGTATCGCGGGAGCCGAACAGCGGCTTGAAAATCGAGGACACCAGAGGGACGCGTCCGCGGCGGTAGGAGGAATAGGCGATGGCGCCGCCGACGAGGGCATAGGCTGCCCAGGGCGAGATTCCCCAGTGGTAGTGCGCCTGGGCCATGGCCTGGTGCAGGGCCTCGACGCTGTTGCCGTCGACGGTGTGCGGCGGCGGGGTGAGATAGTGCGACAGCGGCTCTGACGGGCCGTAGAAGAAGATGCCGACGCCGATGCCGGCGCCAAACATCATGGCGACCCAGCTAAACCAGCCGAACTCAGGCTCTTCGTCATCGGTCCCGAGCTTGATGCGACCTAGACGGGAGCAGCCGATGTAGAGCATGGTGGCTACGGCCATCATCATGGTGATGTTGAGCAGCCACCCGGCGTTCGTGATGGCCCAGGAAAAGGCGGAGGAGGATGCGGCCGAGACGGATTCTGGCGAGCTAATGCCCCACACGATGAAGGCTACGACGAAGGTAGCGGTGCTGAAAAAGGTGATTTTGTCGAGGGCGAAAGCGTTGCGTTGGTCCTCCACGCCGATGCCAGGGACCAAGCCCGGGTGCATGTCGTGGGGATAGATGCCTACTGGGGGACCGGTGGCTTGTCGAGAGTTCATGGTGACCATTATCGCAGGTGCGCGAAATGACAGTGTTGTGAGCTAGGATGAAGACACTTATTTCTGCGTCGATTGGAATGCCATGTCGCTGCCTAATTTTGATGAGAATGTCCGTGAGCTGGAGGAAGCCTTCGCTCTCTTCGAACTCGTGGAGGAACACGTACTCGATCCGAACCTTTTGCTGTCGGTGAAATGATTCGCCTTTTCAGCGCCCTCTTTCCCTCCGCGGAGGCCCGTGAGCACCTCGTACGGGCCGTGCGCCCGCTCAAGGACAATGGGCTGCGGTGGACGGATCCGGATAACTGGCACATCACCCTCGACTTTTTCGGGGAACAGCCCAATGACGCAGTGGAGGTCCGCGAGGCGCTGCGCGGCATTGAGGCGTCCCCACTCACGCTGAGCCTGAGCGGCGCTGGGTCTTTTGAGAAGCAGGTGCTGTGGGCAGGCGTCAAAGGGCAGGTCAAACACCTCATGCTTGAGCCATCGCGCCCGCATCTCACGCTGGCCCGAGTGGGGAGGCGGACGCGTGATCCGTGGCTCATCCCGGATGCGGTGCACGCACTGAGCGTCTACCGCGGCCCCGAGTTCGAGGTTACGGAAATCAACCTCGTCCAATCCTTCTTGGGAGAGGGGCGCGGCGGTGGGCCCCGCTACGAGATCATTGACGCATTTCCGCTGCGGTGATTTTCTCGATGAGCGTGTCCAATTCCGCGCGGCTGGGCTGCGAGAGCGGATTGACCACGCAGAAATCTAAGAGGAAGTAGCCGGCCGGTTGCAAGGCGGTGTGGCGCTCCCAGAACTCGCTGATATCGGAGTGGTTGGTCGCCAGCGATTGGATGCTACGCCGTTCCGAGAGCAGCTCGTAGTGCAGGTCGCGCCGCTGTGCCAGCGCTTCCTCGGGGGTCTTGATGAGTAGCGCGCCGAGCAGGGCGGCCATCGCCTCGAAGCAGCGCGTTTGCAGGCGGTAGTGGTTGGTCAGCTGGGCGCGCGGCTTCCACAGCCACAGGAAGAGCATCGCCACGACCACGGAGAGTCCAATCTCCGCCATGCGTGAGCCGATGGTGTGGGCCATGTGCTCCGAAGAGTTGCCCATGAGCAAAGCGAGCGGCGTGGAGAAGATAACGCACAGCGCGTAGTTCTTCACCACCAGAATCTCTGCGCAGAACTGGCAGAAGGCCAGCGCGAGCACCAACCCCCAGCCGTGCGGGCTGAAAGAGGCAATGAGCGCAAAGACGCACACGCCTAAGACGGAGCCCAGCATACGTTGCACACCGCGAATCGTTCCCGGAACCCGGTCCGGCCCCCACTGCAAGAGCAGGAGCACCGAGACCGCGCCCCAGTCCGGGCGGTTGAGCCCCAGCGCCATGCCAATGAACGCGGTGGCCAGGCCACCGAGCGCGATCTTTTCCGCTGTTACCACCGCGTGGGAATTGCCCACCGCGGCGCGGTAGAAGCGGTAGCGCATCGTCGGCTTGGTGTGCGGGATGGTGGTGCGGTCCGGGTCCACGTAGGTGGGGGAATCAGACAGCTCATCCGAGTTGCCGCCGACCTGCTTGTGGTGCGCCACGATGCGCTGCTGCGCGGCCAGCGCGCGGTGCACCAGCTCTGCCTGGGCGGGGTGGCGGATGCGGCCGCCACGGATGACGCCGGCGTCGGCAAGCGCTTGCCACGCCGTGGAAATCGCGGATTGCGCCTGGTGGTGGCGAGCCAAGAAATCGCTATCAGAGTTCACGAAGGCATCGGCGGCCTTCTCCAATGCGGCCACCGCGCGGGTCTCCGGGCCGTGCGGATCCCGAAAGCGCGGCAGCATGCCCAGCACGTAGCTGACCAACACGCCGGCCAGGCTCCATGCGGCCACCTCCCAGGGCGAGACCCCGCGCAGCATCGTGGAGCCGCCGGCCACCATCACGATGAAGAAGGAACCCGGCGGCGGCAGCCGCAGCGCATTCTGCACGAACGCGCCGGTCGTCGCCAGCACCACCGTAAACACCGCGGACAGCGCCAGCCCATGCACGCCGACGAGGGAACCGGCCGTAGCCGCCAGCGTGAGCAGCCCGCCAGCGGTGAGGATCACGCGGCGCCGCGTGCGGTAGGGGTGCCCCTCGCCATAAATGACGGAGAACGCGCCCGCCGAAATGAGCAGTACCGCATCCGAGTGACCCGTCGCTACAGCGATCCCGCCGGGGATAATGATCGCCAACGCCGCGCGCAGGGCACCGGGCCAGCGGCGCGCGGAGGTGTTAAAGGCGGTAAAGAGCTGAAGTGCATTAGGACGTTGCGGCAGTGGGTGTTCCATATCGGGAGAACACCTTACTCGTTTCGCCGCGATCCACGAGCCGGCCATCCTGCAGGACCGCCACCGTGGGGCATAAGTGGCGCACGACGTCGATGTCGTGGGAGACGAAAACCAACGTCATGTCCTTTGTCACGCGCTGCAGCAACTCGAGGACCTGGGCCCGCGAGGTGGCATCCAGGGCCGAGACGGCCTCGTCCGCCAGCAGAATCTCCGGCTTGCCCACCACGGCGCGCGCCAGCGAGATGCGTTGGCGCTGCCCGCCGGAGAAGTCCCGGGGATAGCGCTCGAAGCCGTCGATGCCGACCTCCCGCAGCACCGCCTCGGCTTCTTCGCGCGTCCCGCCGCCCTCGGCCACGATCTTCCAGATAGGCATGCGCGGGTTGAGCGAGCCTTTGGGGTCTTGGAAGACCATGTGCACACGCTTCTTCACCGCCACCGTCCCCGACGTCGGCTCCGCCAGCCCCGTGAGCAGCTTGAGCAGCGTGGATTTGCCGGAGCCGGAACCGCCGACGATGCCGAGGCGCTCGCCCTCGCGGACGGTGAGCGAGACATCGTCCAGCGCGGTGACCCCGCGGTAGGCCTTGGTCACGTTCTGCAGCTCGATGACGGGCTCGCCCAGGGCAGGCATGGGCGGCGGGGTGAGGTTGGGAGTGGTGAGTTCACCGATGCGCACGACGCGGTCGCACACGCGCTTGACGACGTCCTGGTCATGGCTAATAAACAGCAGCGCCGTATCCTCCTTATCCGCGGCATCCACGATGGTGGACAGGATTTCTTCCTGGGTGAAGGGATCGAGTGCGGTGGTGGGCTCATCGCAGATAAGCAGCTTCGGGCGGCGGGCCATGGCCATCTCGATGAGCGCGCGCTGGCGCTGCCCACCGGAAAGCTGGTGCGGGAAGCGGTTGAAACCGGGCACCTTCATCAGCGGGTCGAGCGCGGTCATGGGCTCTTGGAAGACCATGGCCAGCGGCAGCTTGCGCAGGTCACGATCGCGCATGCCCAGCAACTCCTGGCCGTTGAAGCGGATGGATCCGGTGGCCTGCAGGTTGTCGGGTAAAAGCCCCATGATGGCCAAGGCGGTCAGTGACTTGCCGCTGCCGGAATCGCCGATGAGGCCGACGCGCTCGCCGGGTGCGATGGAAAAGGAGAGGGGGCCGACAGGGCCCACGCACAGATCAGTGACGGTCAGCATGGCTTCCTAGCAGGTTGAATCCGAGGACGGTGCCGGCGATGGCCAGCCCTGGCCACAGCGCCTGGAGGGGGTGGGTGGCCAGGAGGGGCTGGGCGTCGTGAAGCATGCGGCCCCACGAGGCGGTCGGCGGGGCAGTGCCCAGGCCGAGGTAGGACAGGCCGGCCTCGGCGAGGACGGCCAGCGCAAAGTAGACGGAGGCCTGGATGGCCACGATGCCGCCGAGGTTGGGCAGCACGTGCCGCCACGCGATGAGCGCCGGCGGCACGCGCGAGATGCGGGCGGCGGCGATATAGTCCTGGGTCATGATTTGCAGCGTGCCGGAACGGGTGACGCGGATGAAAGAGGGAATGCCGGCGATGCCGATGGCGATGGTCGCCGTGAGCGTCGACGAGCCCCACACTGCGCCGGCGACGATGGCCAGCAGGAGCGCCGGGAAGGCGAGCAGCAGGTCGGTGGCCGCCATGATGACGCTGCCGCCGCGCATCCCAGCAATGATGCCGAGTGGCACCCCGATGAGCGCTGCGATGGCCACCGCCACCACACCGACTAGCACGGTGATCTGGGCGCCGGCGAGGATGCGGGAGAAGGTATCGCGCCCGAAGCGGTCGGTGCCCATGAGGTGCTCCAGGCTGGGGCCGGCCAGGCGGTCGGGGGAGATGAGGTTCGGGTCATAGGGCGTCCACACCAGGGAGACCATAGCGAGCAGGATGGTCAGGCCCACCAGAATATAGCCGGGTTTCATCGCGCCTCCTTCAGCCGCGGATCGATGACCCGGTAGGCCAGGTCCGTGAGCAGGTTGACGGTCAGCGTGAAGGTCACGAAGACCATGATGAGGGTCTGGACGGTGGTGAGATCGCGGGTGGAGACGGCGTCGAGAAGCAGAGAGCCCAAGCCGGGGATGACGAAGACGTTCTCGATGACCACCGCGCCCACCACCAGGGTGCTCAGCTGCACGCCGGTGACTGTGAGCACCGGCAGGGCGGCATTGCGCAGTCCGTGACGGATCAGCGCCTCGGTGCGGGATTCACCCAGGGAGCGGGCGGTGCGGATATAGTCCTTGTCCATTTCCTCGCGGAGGGTGGCGCGCACGTAGCGCGTGAGCATTGCGCCTTGCACCAGTGCTAACGAGATGACCGGCAGGACGAGGTGGCTTAAGCCCTCGCGCGGTAGCTGCCAGCCGTTCGCCGGCAGCCAGCCCAGGTGCACGGAGAACACGGCGACGAGCAAAATACCGACCAGGAAGCTGGGCACCGCGATACCCAGCTGCGTGGCGGCATTGAGCACGGGGAGCCTAAAGCGGGCCAGCAGGATGCCCATGGGGATAGCCCCGGCCAGGGCGAGGGCGATGGCCAGCCCTATGAGCAACAGCGTAACCTGCGCGCGATCAATCACCAGCGGAGTGATGTCCTGCTGCGAGGACAGGGAGATGCCGAAGTTGCCGGTCAACAGCCCTTTCATCCACTCTAGGTATTGAACCAGCAGCGGGCGGTCCAAGCCCATGGAGTGGGTCAGCTTCTCCACGGCCTCGTTCGTAGCGTTGACGCCCAAAGCCACGCGCGCCGGGTTGCCGGGCACGGCCCGCATGAGCAGGAAGATGATGATGGAGGCGGCCCACATGGTGCCGAGGAAGCGCAGTATTCTCATCGCACCCCTCGCAATTCAATGGCATCGGTGATTTGGTTCGGCTGCAGGCCAGTTAGGCCTTCGCGGTAGAGCACGATATTGGGCATATTCATCAGCGTCAGGGCAGGCATGTCCTCCATGATCTGGTCCACGGCCCCTGTCATGTCATCCTGCTCCAACAGCGTGCGGGCCTGCGGCGAATCGTAGCCGAGGTAATAGTCCGGGTTGCCAAAAATGGTGGGGATATCGCGCGGCTCGACGTGCGCGACGAGCGACATCTGATAGTCCTTGGCCCCCATCACCTGGCTCAACCACACAGCGGGGAACTCGGCGGTTTCCAGCGTGACCTCAAAGCCCATCTCCGTCAGCTGCGAGTAGAGGAACTCGGAGAGCGTTTGCGTATAGGGCAAGCTCGGCACGGTGAGTGTGAGCGGCGTGCCCACCGCCCCGGCCTCTTCCATCAGAGCGCGGGCGCGCGCCGGGTGATAAGGGTAGTAGTCCTTCCCGCTAAACCAGGGGTCAGTCGGCGGGACGGGCGCGCCGCCAGTGTCCTGCGCGCGGCCCTCCCAGAGGATGTCGTTGGCCGCCCCACGGTCGATGCCGTAGGCCACGGCGCGGCGCACGCGGGGATCGTCGAAAGGCGCTGCTTGGTTATTCATGGATAGCAGCACCTCGCCGTTCGTGGTGCCCACGGCGGTTTCGATGGAGTCATCGAGGGTGTCGAGCAGCTCGGGGTTCTGCACGCCCCACACCGCATCAACCCCGCCGGAGCGCAGCGCGTTGACCGCGGTGAGGGAATCCGGGAAGTAGCGGATGGTGATGTCTTCGGCAGCCGGGGTGCCCCAGTAGTCCGGGCGGGCGCGCAGGGCGATGTATTCGTTGGGGGAGAAGCCGGCGACGGCGAAGGGGCCGGTGCCCACAGCGTCAGTGGGGGTGCGCATCGCGCCAATAGCGGTGCCCATAGACCATAACCACCCAGCGGAGGGGCGGTGAAGGGTGACAACGAGCGTGTGATCGTCGACAGCCGTGGCGGATTCCACCACGTCCATCTGGGTGCTAATGCCGTTCGTCCACTCCGTCTTCACCGCGTTGATGGACCACGCGGCGGTGTGCGCGGTGAAAGCCTCGCCGTTCGAGAAGGAAGCCTCACGCAGGTGGAAGGTGTAGCGCGTGGAGTCCACCTCCCAGGACTCGGCCAGGCCGGGCACGATCTCGCCCTCCGGGGAGATGCGCACCAGGGTTTCGTAGACGTTGCTTATGAGGGCTGCCGGGATGGCGGCGCCGCCGACGGTGGTGAAATCCAGGGAGGTCGCCGGCGTCGTGGTGGCCAGCGTCAGCGCGGCGGAATCAGAATCAACCACTGCTGTGGAGCCAGCAGAACACGCGCTTAACGACGCCCCCACGACCACCCCCAGCGCACCAATCCAGGCCCTCATCATCCTTCCGACAGCTTGACCTCGAGCGGGGACGTGGTGCCGCGCACGTTCGTCATACCAAGCGTCATGCGGTCCCCGAGGTACAGGATTTCGGTGCACTCGACGGGATGCCCGGAGTGATCCGAGATGTCGAGGTGCAGGCGCCACAGCGGGGTGCCGGGGTCGATATTGAGGGAGCGCGCATCCTCCTCGCTGGCGGACGCGAGGGAGAGCTCGCGATTGACGTTGTCGAAGTCTACGCCCTGCTTACGTAGGTGATCGTGGATGGACTCGTTGTCGGCATCGAAGTTGAGGATGTGGCTGCCCACGTCCAGTGGGAAGAACATGCGCTCGATGGCGATGGGCATGCCGTTGGCGCTGCGCACTCGGTGCACAAAGATTACGGGGGAACCTGTCTCTACCCGCAAGAACTCGGCTTCCCTATCGGTAGCGGGGCAGCGCCCCAGCCACAAGGTGGACGCGCCGGGCTCGAAGCCGCGCTCGCGCAGCCAGTGCGTCACGGAGTAGATGGAGTCGAAGGACTCGGAGGTGAAACGGCCGAGGACAACGGAGCGGCGGCCGCGGCCGGAGGAGATGAGGCCTTCCGAGCGCAAAGCCGCGACGGCTTGGCGCACGGGGCCGCGGGAAGAGGAGAATTGTTCGCAGAGTTCGGCCTCGCTGGGCAGAAAATCACCGGGAGAAAGCTTCTTGCTGCGAATGAGGTTGCGCAGATAATCAGCGATCATGCTGTGTTGCTGTGTACGGCGAAGGGCCACCGAGATTCTCCTCTATGTAGAACAACGCTGTGAGGGGTAAAGATGTGCGTACGCGCGCCTGCGCGTACGTCTACATCTGCCACGCTTGTGCCAGGTTACTCATGTTACCCAACGCGGCCTCGTGGCTTGTGGATTGCAGGGAAATCATGAGCTCGTCCGCCTGAGCCAACTTCTGGAAGTCGGTGAGATACTCACGCACGTGCTCGATGCTGCCGACTGCGGAGTACTGAAGCATGCTGATGATCTGCTGGCCTTGAGGGGAATCGATGATACGGGCCACGTCGGCGTCGCTGAGCTGCTTGCCGCGGCTGACGAAGGCCTTAACGCGGCGGAAACAGACCTTCTCGAATTCCTCTTCTGCGTCATCCCCAGCGGTGACGTTGACGCCGGCGATGACATAGGGCTCGGGGTGGGCTTCGGAAGGCTGGTAATTCTCGCGGTAATAGGCCGTGGCGGCTTCCAGGTGCTGCGGGGCGAAGTGCGAGGCGAAGGCATAAGGCAGACCGAACTTGGCTGCCAGCGAGGCGCCGAAGAGCGAGGACCCCAGGATGTAGATCGGCACGTTGGTACCGTGGCCGGGGATGGCCTGCACACCGGGGACGAGAGATTTGCCGGAAAGGTAGCCCTGCAGCTCCTTGACGTCCTCGGGGAAGCGCTCGGCGGCGTTTCTATCGCGGCGCAGGGCGCGGCCCAAGGTCTTCATGTCGGTGCCGGGCGCGCGGCCTAGGCCTAAGTCGATGCGGCCGGGGTAGAGTTCGGCGAGGGTTCCGAATTGTTCGGCGATGACATAGGGTGCGTGGTTCGGCAGCATGACGCCGCCGGAGCCCAATCGGATGCGCTCGGTCTTCGCGGCGATGTGGGCGATCAACACCGCCGGGGAAGACGAGGAAATGGAGGGCATGTTGTGATGCTCGGTGTACCACATGCGCTCAAAGCCCAAGGCCTCCGCCTGTTGCGCTAGCTCGACCGACCTAGCCATGGACTGAGAAGGGGTCTCCCCCTCATAAATGGTGCAGAAATCGAGGATGGATAGAGCGGCGCGGGGCGTCATGAACTACTCACTTTTCTTCGGCGAGGATGTAGATACAACGTCGATGATAACGCCGATGGCAAAAGCGAGGAGCGTGGGAACTACCCAGCCCAGGCCAACGTCTTGGCCAGGGGAGAAGCTGAGCGGGGCGCCGAAGGAGGTGGCGGCGGACCACAGGACGGAAACCCACAGCGCCAGGCGGAAGCCCCAGTAAAAGGTGACCCACTTCTTCACTACCGGCTGCAGAAGCGTCAGCGCGATCAACGAGATAGCCGGCGGGTACAAGAACACGATGAAGGGCACCGCGATGGCAAGCACCGTGTCCAGACCCTGGAAGGCGAAGGCGATGGACAGTGCGGTAAACAAGCAAGCCCAGAAGTGGTAGGTGGTCTTCGGTACCAGCATGGCGAAGAACTCCGAGGTGGCGGAAATCAGGCCCACGGCGGTGGTCATGCACGCCAGGATGACGATGGCGGAGAAGACGGCCTGGCCGACGTTGCCCATGGTGAGATTGGAGGCGTCGGCAAGCAAGGCGGCGCCGGAATCGTAGGAGGCACCGTTCGGCATGGTTTGGCCGATCCACGCCAGGCCCAGATAAATAGCGGCGAGCAGCGCGCCGGCGATGACGGTGGAAGTGATGGTTCCGCGCAGCAGCGCCCGGTCGGTGGAGAAGCCCTTGGAACGCAGCGAGGTCACGATGACGATGGAGAAAGCCAGGCCCGCGATGGCGTCCATGGTGTTGTAGCCCTCAAAGAGACCCGTGACGAAGGGCGCGGAAGCGTACTCCTCAGTCGGGGTGCCGGGAACGCGGGGATTCGCCACGGTAGCGAGGGTGATGAGGACGGCGAGCAGGATGACCAGTGCCGGGGTCAGGAACTTTCCTAGGGTGTCGATGATGTCATTCGGGCGCCAGGCCAGGGCCAAAGCGATGAGGAAGAAGACGACGTTGAAGGCACCGTTGGCAAAGGTGCCCTCCCACCCGAGCAGCGGGGTAATCGCAGTCTCCATGGAGACCGCGCCGGTGCGCGGCAGGGCGTAGAAGGCACCGATGGCCAGGTAGGCGATGACGGAGAAGGCCACGCCGAAGATCTTGCCGCCGTGGTTTCCGATGTCTCGCACGGATTGACCGGAAATGGCCACCGCGATCACCGCCAAGACCGGCAGTGCCACGCCAGCAGCGAGGAAGCCCAAGGTGGCCGGCCAGAAGTTGGTGCCGGAGGAGACACCGACCTCCGGCGGGAAGATGAGGTTGCCCGCTCCGAAGAACATGGAGAAGAGCATGAGGGAGGCAACGATCACGATGCCGATGGGCGAGCTCGTCTTCGAAGCGGACTGGGCGGGGGCCTGAACGTCATTTATGGACATTTTTCTAAGGATAATGCCCATGACATGAGATGTAAATTTTAGCTAAATGCTTTCTCCAGCCGGTCGAGCGCCTCTTCCAGCAGCTCACGTGAGGTTGCGAAATTAAGACGGGCATGATGCTCGCCGCCCGTACCGAAGGTGACACCCTCGTTGAGGGCTACCTTGGCGTGCTCACGCACCCAGGCCGCGGGCTTCGGGTCATCCCCAATGGCGGTCTCGCTAAAGTCCAACCACAGCAGGTAGGTGGCCTGCGGGTGGGAGGTCTTCAATCCCGGCACGCGCTTGGGCAGCTCCTCCACCAGCCAGTCGCGGGTCTTCTTCAGATACTCGATTTCCTCGTCGAGGAACTCGCTGCCGTGGCGGTAGGCTGCCTCTGCCGCCAGCACGCCGAGCGTGCCAGTGCCGTCCTTGGCCACGCCGGTCAGCGAGTTCCAGCGCTCGACGTCCGCGGTGTTGGAGAAGATCACCTGCGCGCACTTTAGCCCTGCGGTATTCCATGCTTTGGACGTGGCGGTGACGGTAATAACGCGGTCGGACAAAGCGCCGAGCGGGATGTGGCGGCCCTCGTAGACCAGCGGGGCGTGGATCTCATCGGAGAGGATGCGGGCATCGTACTTCTCCGCCAGTTCCACGAGTCCCCGCAGCCAATCCTCGTCGAAGACGATGCCCAGCGGGTTATAGGGGTGGGAGAGCAGGATGGAGCCGGCGCCTGCCTGGAAGGCGCGCTCGATATCGTCGAGCTCCAGCGAGGTTTCAATCTTCTCGCGCCCAGCGGTCTCCGGCAGCTCCAGCAGCGGCGGGTAGGAGGGAACCGGCACGGCCACCGCACCTTCGGTGAAGTACTGCACGCCTAGCAACAAGCCGCGCACCACATCCCCGATCCAGAAGACGTGTTCTGGGCGCCAGCCGTAGCGCGATTCGTAGAAATTTGCTATTGCCGCGTTGAGCTCGGAGGCCTTGGGCGCTGGGGTGTAGCCGAAGGATTCGGCGTCGACCGCCTCCTGGATGGCCTCCTTGACCGCCGGCGCGGTGAGGAAGTCTGATTCGGCGATCCACAGCGGGATGACGTCTTCGTCATAGACGGTCCACTTGCGGGTGCCGCGGGCGGAGAGTTCTTTCAGGCTAGGGAAACGCATGCGTCCCACCTTACTCGTCGGTGGCTTGGACGAATCCGTATTTTTTCAATCGCTGCCGGTCGGCGGCGGAGGCGGATTGGGTCATGCGCAGCAGTTCAGCGTAGATTCCGCCGGACTGCGCCAGCTCCGCCGGCGAGCCGATCTCGGAGATGCGGCCGCGGTCCAGGGTGATGATGGTGTCCACGTCCGCGATGGTGGACAGGCGGTGCGCGATGATGAGCGTGGTGCGGTCCTTCATGAGCTCGTCCAGACCCGCCTGCACGGCGCGCTCGGCCTTGGTGTCCAGCGCCGAGGTGGCCTCGTCGAGGACGAGGATGGGGGCGTCTTTCAGCATGGCGCGCGCCACGGCCACGCGTTGCTTCTGCCCGCCGGAGAGCTTAAGGCCGCGCTCGCCGATGACGGTGTCGTAGCCATCGGGGAATTCCTCGATGAAGCCGTGTGCATTGGCGCGCTTGGCGACGTCCACGATCTCCTCCATCGTCGCCCCCGGCTTGCCATAAGCGATGTTTTCCCGAATGGTGCCGGAGAAAAGGTAGGACTCCTGGAAGACCACGCCGACCGAGGCGCGCAGGCGCTCCGCAGTAAGTTCCGCAGTGTCGTGGCCCAGTACCGTCAGTTTTCCCTCCGTGGGCTGGTAGAGGCCCAACAGGAGGTTGACCAGGGTGGACTTGCCGCCGCCGGACTCGCCAACGAGCGCGACCTTGTGGCCCTCCTGGGCGGCGAAGGTGATATCGGCGACGACCGGCTTATCCGATTCATAGGAGAAGGAGACATCCTCGAAGGCAAAAACCGGGCCTTCTGCGGGGCGCAGTGGCTCGGCCGGGGTGAGGTCGAGCTCCGGCACGTCGGAGGTTTCAGCGGCGGCGACCAGCTGCGGGTTGACGGTGGGCTCCGGGATTTCTTCCATGACCTTGAAATAGTCCTTGGAGCCGGCGATGGCGCGCTGGCTGACATCCACGATCCAGCTCATCATGAACACCGGCTGCTTGGCCATGTTCACCAGCTGCAGGAGCATGACCATGTCACCGATGGAGAAGTGGCCCTCCAAGGTGCGCCAGAAGATTAGGCCATAGATGCCCAAGAAGATCAGCGCCATGGCCGCGCCGCGCGCGGTGTCCATGGAATGCCACCAGCGCGACTGCGGCTTCGTGGTATCCACCACCGTGCGGTAACGCGAACCGAAGGAAGCCAGCTCGCGGGCCTCGGCGACGAAGGACTTGGTCACCTTCACCTGGCCGATGACCTCCGCGAAGCGCCCATTGGCCACGTCGATATTCTCGTTCTTAATGGCCTCAAACTTCTGCCAGCGCTCTGAGGTCAGCGCGGTGAGCCACATATAGATGGGGAAGAGCGCGGCCAGCAGGATGGCCAGCGGCCAGTAGTACACCGCGGTGATGACCAGCACCGCTGCGGCCTGGATGAGCATGACGAAGAAGTTATTGGAGAAGGACTGCAGGAACTGCGTGATATTCGCAATCGAGCGGTCCAAGCGCGCAATGATGGTGCCGGTGACCTGGTTATCGTAGTAGCCCTGCGGCACGGAGAGCAGCTTGGCAAAGTAGCGCGTCGAAAGAATCTGGCGCAGGCGTGCGACCATGACATCGCCGATATAACCGCCGATGTTCTTCACCACGTTGCCCAGCGCGTCCGCCACGAAGAGTGCCACGACCCACCACAGGATGGTGCGCAGCGGACCGCCCGCGACGACGGTATCGGTGGCTTCGCGGAGGATGAAAGGTGTCAGCAGCGACAGAATCGCGGTGACTGACGCGGTGACTAGGACGCCAAGATAAAACGGCCATAGGGCGGAGGCGCTGCGGACGATGCGGAGAATAGAGTTCATCGCCGGCCGATGTTACGCCCTTAATAGGAATATCCAACCCGTCGACTAAGGTAGGGGAGAAACCGAAATCGTGATGGAAAAGGAACCGCGGTGAAGAAATACCTCCCCCTAGCGTGCGCCCCGCTGTGCCTGGCTGCTCTATCAGGCTGCAGCATCCTCCAGCCGCCGGACGTGGGCCCGCAGGACAACATCGTGGTGTCTAGCTCGGAGCCGCCGACCTTTGAGGCCAAGGATGTAGACGCTCATGAGGTCACCTCCAACCTGGCGGCACCCGTCAAAGATGAGGGGCTCAACGTGGAGTTCGAGCTCCAGGGGCTGTACTCCGGCGGCGGTGGAACGGTGCTGACGGTGAAGATTCACAACCTCAACGAGGTGCCCCTGCCTGCCGACGCCCTCGCGGAACCCACCTTGGAGCGCGCCGACGGCAATGGCGGCTGGGCCACCGTGGATCCCGTCCCTTATGACCCGGAGGTCAACGTGGACCTGGCCGCGCCGGGCTTGGATCACCCGCTGGGCGCCGGTGCGTCCACCAACCTTCAATATGTCTATAACGTTGCCCCAGGCAACCTCTGGAACGCGCGCTTTAGCATCGGCAACGTGCGCTATGTAGGAGACCTCAATCTATGACGGAACTCGTCGTTCTAGCCTCGCCGGAGGGCAAGCCCGCCGGCACCGCTGACAAGGCCGCCGTACACACCGCAGATACCCCGCTGCATTTTGCCTTTTCCGCGTGGGTGGTACGCGATGGCCAGCTGCTGCTGACCCGCCGCGCCCTGTCCAAGCTGACCTGGCCCGGCGTGTGGACCAATTCCTTCTGTGGGCACCCGGGCCCGGATGAGCCGACTGCCGACGCCGTGGTGCGCC
The DNA here is from genome assembly GCF_001815785.1 of Corynebacterium sp. HMSC056F09. NCBI lineage: Bacteria > Bacillati > Actinomycetota > Actinomycetes > Mycobacteriales > Corynebacteriaceae > Corynebacterium > Corynebacterium sp. HMSC056F09. The sequence continues at coordinate 66,594 of NZ_KV821940.1, read as the reverse complement.
GCGGCCGCTTCGAGCTTGGGCTGACCGGTACGCCGCGCTTGGTGTTGCCGGACTTTGCTTACCGCGCGGTGGATTCCTCCGGCGTGGTGGAGAATGAAATCTGCCCGGTCTACCTCTTCGAGACCGAAGACGATCCGACGCCCAACCCGGAGGAGGTCGACTCCTTCGCGTGGGCCCCGGTGCGCGATGTGCTCGCTGCCGTCGATGCCACGCCTTTTGCCTTTAGCCCGTGGATGGTGGAGGAGCTGACCCACGAGCCGCTGCGCGCGGCCCTTCTGGCCTAGAGCAAGCTTCCGTCCTGAGCAAAGGCCGCCGAAATATAATCCAAGCTGGAATACGCCACGCGATGCTCGTCGTTATCCAGGTTGTACTCCCAGATTGCGTGCTCCGGGCGGTAGGCCTCGAATCCGGGCTCGCCTGTGCGCACAAAGTCCTGCAGCCACTGGGCTAGCGGCGTCCTGCCGAAGAGCGGACGCAGCTCCTCGCAGTGCAGGGCCGGGCCCGAGGATCGGGTAAATTCCACCATCCAGGTCTTCCCCGGAGCCTTCTCCGCCACCTCGGCCGCCCACCGGCGGATGATGGAATCGCCCACCATTCGGCCCATCGGGCGGTCCTTGTCCATGTGCTGCGCCACCTGATACCAGGGCGTGAAACCGTTGCGGGGAAAGCCGAAGCGCGGCGCCGCATAGCGCAGGATGAGGGCACGGAAAGGGGAGCGGTCGACCTTCTGCGTGGCTGGGATGTTGTAGAACTCGTCGCGGGTGCTGGCGAGGATGAGGGGGACGTCGGCAAGCTGCCCACACTCCAGCGGGGTGGGGCCCAGCGCCATATCGAGGCTGTACTTCTTGCGGAACTTGGCGTAGCCGGCGGCGAGCTCCTCCTGGCTCATCGCCGCCAGGGAGGAACGCGTGATGGGCTTCTTCATCACCTGGCGCAGAGTGGCGCTGCGCTCCTCGAAGGTTTCGCGCGGAAAGCCCGGGGACAGAGCTAGCGCTCGCCGAAACGCCCCTCGGTAGTGGTCGCGCCGGCACAGCCACAGTACGGCGTTGGCGCCGGCGGACTGGCCCAAGATGGTGACGTTGGTGGGATCGCCGCCGAATGCCTCGATGTTGTTCTGGATCCATTCCAAGCCCAACTGCAGGTCCTCGATGGCGCGGTAGCGGTCGGGCTCGTCATCACGAAAACGGGCAAGCCCCGGCAGACCCACACGATAACCGAGTTGCACGTGGACGATGCCCGCCTGCGCGGTCGGCGTGCCCTCCGCGCGGGGATCCTCGTGGGAACCGTGCTCATAGCGGCCGCCGTGGATATAGACCAACGTCGGCGCCAGGGACGTCGCGCGGTTGCCGGGCGCGGGGGCGGTGATGGTCAGCGCGATCTTCTCCGGGTGAGGGGTGCGCGCATCCTGGTCACGTGGCGGTGCGGGTTCGGGGTTCTCAAAATCCCCGGGGATGTGGGAGTACTCGATGGAATGGAAATGGGCCACGTCCTCATCGAGGTAGCCGGTGATGGTGCCCGCGGGGCAGGTGACGGTGAAAGGTGCACGGCTCATGCACAACAGGCTACCCTGAGGGCATGGAATGGCTCGTGCAGGCGCCGGTGTGGGTGCAAATGGCGGTGCTCGCCGTCACGGCGGTGCCGGCCGCAACCGTCATGGGGTGGCTCCTGATGTGGGCAATCGACCGGGTGTATTCGTGGCTTGTGCCCGTGACTAGGATGAAGAACCATGACTCCCGATGATCACCGCGAAGGCCTGTGGGACCCCGAGCGCTCCGAACATGTCCACCGCAAGCGGGCACTGCCTAAATCCCGAGTGAGCGTGACCCTGTGGCTGATGATCGCGCTCATCGTCGTGGTGGCGGTGGTGGGCGTCGTCCTTTAAAGGGACGACGCTTTAGCGCTCGGCCCCTGGCCTCTTGGCGGCTTGGGCGAGGCGCTGGTAGAGCTCCTGCTTCGGTAGATCCTCCAAGAGGACGGGCTCGCCGGCGGTATTGCACAGCGGGATGCACCAGTTGGGGTACTGGTCCTTCGTCGTGCCCGGCTGGTTCTGTGCGCGCACGTCACCGACCATATCCACCACATTGGTGACCGTCAGCGCCGAGGGAGTTCCCGCAACATAGCGGTGCAGGGCAACCAGCACGTCCTCTTCATTCTCGCGATTGTCCAACATGCCATAGGCCTGCAGGTTGTCCTTGACCTCTTCCTGCCACGCGCGGTCCTCGGCCTCTTCTTCCGCCACCGGGCGGGTCAACAGACCCAGGCGGGCGCGCAGTGCGATGTGGTCACCGCGCAGGAAGGCGAGCGTTGGCGGCAGATCGTGCGTGCCCACCGAAGACATCGCCATGTGGCGGTATTGATCCTGCGGGCGCGGGGTGGGCCCTTCGTTGGCGTGCTCAAACCAGATGATCGTGGTGCCGAGTACCCCCATATCGCGTAATGCATTTTGGACCCAGGGCTCGAGGGTGCCCAAGTCCTCACCCACGAGGACAGCGCCGGCGCGCTCGGCCTCGAGCGCGAGGATGCCGAGCATCGCTTCCCAGTCATAGGTCACGTAGGTGCCGTTGAGCGGGGTGGACTGGCGCGGGATCCAGTACAGACGGAACAGGCCCAGCACGTGGTCGACGCGCAGACCGCCGGCGTTGCCCAGCATCGTGCGCAGCAAATCGCGCCACGGCTCGTAGCCGGCTTCTGCCAGCCGGACCGGGTGCCACGGCGGCTGCGACCAGTCCTGGCCCTGCTGGTTGTAATCGTCCGGCGGAGCACCCACCGAGCACTGGGGAGCCAGGTACTCGGAGAGGTTGACAGCATCGGCACCCGCGGGGTGGATGCCCACGGCCATATCGGTGATAAGCCCGATGCTCATGCCGGCGTCGAGCGCGCGGCGCTGGGCGGCATCCAGCTGCTCATCGCAGAGGAACTGCAGCCAGGAATAGAACTCGGCCAAGTCGTTGACGTCGAGGCTCAGCGCGTGGCGGCGACCACTGTGGCGCGAGAGTTCAGTCTCTGCACACCACAGCGCGAAATTGCGCAGGCCGCGGCCCTCGCGGCGCTGGTACTCGCTGAAGGCGGTGCGGCGCTCCGGGGTCATTCCCTGGTTGAAGAGCTCCTGCAGCACCTGCAGCTTGGCCTCGAAGATGGAATCGCGGTCGATCTCTTCGGCAGACCGGTTGCGCTCGCGGAACTCGGCGGCAAGCTCGGCGACGTCTTCCTGAAGCTCCGGGCTGAGCTGTTGCAGCTCCGGAATATCCTCGATGCGGATGTAAATCGGGTTGATGAAACGCCGCGTGGTGGGCAGGTAGGGCGAATCCTCCACAGGCGGGATCGGCTCGCCCGCATGGAGCGGGTTGATAAGGAGGAAGTCATAATCCGGCGCCAGTACCTCCGCGAGTTCGGCTAGGTCTCCGAAATCGCCCATGCCCCAGGACTTTTCGGAGCGCACCGAATACAACTGCGCCATCGCGCCCGCGGCGGGGCGGTCGAGGAAGCGATCTGCTGTGTTCAGATGGTTCGGCACGACGATGAGCGGGCATTCGTGCTCGCCGATACCCGGCGAGGACAAGTGCAGCTTGTGAAAACCTAAGGGCAGGTCCCCGGGAACGTGGAAGCCGGCCTCGCCCCACATGGTGCCGGCGACGTCGGCAGCCGGGGCGTCGTTCGGATCCTGGTAAGTCGGCCGCGTCTCGCCGTTTTCCAGCTCGATGGTGACGGTGACAGGGTCGCCGTCGTGGACGTGGACGACGAAAGACTTTTCGGCACCTTCGCGGGCCACCACGCACGGCGGCAGCGGGCGGGAGGCGCGCTCGAGATAATCCTCGAACAGGGCTTGGGTTAGCTCCTCATCGTCCGGACGGTCGGAGATAGAGACGCCGAGTGCGCGCAGCGTATAGGTAATTGTTTCCTCGCTGACGTACACGGGCTGTCCGTTCTGGGCGGTGTACTCGCAGGCCACGCCGTGGCGTTGGGCAAGTTCTTGAAGCAGATCACGGGTAGTCACATCCCCCAATTGTGCCACGCCCTCCCTGCGCGCGGGAGAAATCCGGTTGGTAGAGTGGGCTGGAATTTAATTTTTGTGGGAAAGGACACAACTGTGACTTTGAATGAAGCGCATACGAAAGCGGAGTTCGAGATCAAAGACGGGGAGACCTGCCTTACCGCCATGATGGCTACGGCACACGCCCGCCCACATGGCGTGCTGTTTACCCGTCCCGCGAACTATGAGTGGGTCAACGTCACCGCCAAGGAATTTGTGGAGGAAGTCTACGCGGTGGCCAAGGGCCTCATCGCTTTCGGCGTGGAGCAGGGCGACCGCGTGGCACTTATTTCTACCACCCGCTATGAGTGGTCCCTGCTGGACTACGCCATCTGGGCGGCCGGTGCCATCTCCGTTCCGGTATACCCCTCTTCGTCGATGTCACAGGTCCAGTGGATCATCGAGGACTCCGGCGCCATCCTCGCCATCACGGAAACCCGCGAGCACTCCGAGCTGGTCAAGCACCTGAAGCTGCAGGAGGATGGCACCCCGCAGCTGCATGGCTCTCCCTCCCAGCTGCGCCGCGTCCTGGAGATCAACTCTTCCGCCATCGATACGCTGAAGTTCGAGGGCCGCGATGTCAGCGACGATGCCGTCGACCAGCGCATCGAAGCCACGAACACCGATGACGTCGCCTCGCTGGTGTACACCTCTGGCACCACCGGGCGCCCCAAGGGCTGCATGCTGACCCACCGCAATTGGCTGGCAGAAGCCCGCGGCCTGCTGACCAACCCCATCGGTGCCATCGCTGTGCCGGGTGCGCACGTTTTGACCTTCCTGCCTTTGGCACACGTCTTTAGCCGCGCGGTGTCACTGGCGGTCACCATCGGCGGTGCCTCCCAGAACCACTGGTCCGATTTCGGCACCATCACCATCGAATTCGCGCGCTCCCGCCCGAACCTGATCCTCGGCGTGCCGCGCGTGTTTGAGAAGGTACGCAACGGCGCGTCCGCGAAGGCCCACGCCTCCTCCGCATTCAAGGGTGCAATCTTCGACCAAGCTGAAAAGGTCGCCATCGAATACTCCAAGGCGCTGGATACTCCGGAGGGGCCTAACCGAGTCCTCAAGGCCAAGCACAAGGCCTTTGACAAGCTGGTCTATTCCGCCATCCGCCAGGCGATGGGCGGCGAGGTCAAGTACTGCATCTCCGGTGGTTCGGCCATCTCGCAGGACTTGCTGCACTGGTACCGCGGCATCGGCGTGACCATCTACGAGGGCTATGGCCTGACGGAGACCGCAGCGGCTGCCGCCGTGGACTTCGTGGACCAGTCCATCGGTACCGTCGGCCCGCCGCTGGGTGGAACGACGCTGCGCATTAACGACGACGGCGAAATCATGATCAAGGGAGATATCGTCTTCAAGGGCTACTGGCAGAACGAGGAAGCCACCGAGAACTCCCTGCAGGACGGCTGGTACAACACCGGCGACCTGGGTGAAATCGATGAGGACGGCAAGCTCGTTATCACCGGCCGCAAGAAGGACCTCATCGTCACCGCCGGCGGCAAGAACGTCTCGCCGGGGCCGATGGAAGATATCCTGCGCTCCCACCCGCTGATTTCCCAGGCCATGGTGGTCGGCGACGGCAAACCCTTCATCGGCGTCTTGCTCACCCTCGATGAGGACGCGCTCAAGCGCTGGAAGGCCGATCACAACATTTCCGCGACCAAGGGCATGCGTGAGGTAGCTGCTGATCCGGCACTGCGCGCGGATATTCAGGACGCCATCAACCAGGTCAACGCTACGGTCTCCCACGCCGAGGGCATTAAGAAGTTCGTCATCCTCGACCAGGACCTCACCGAGGAAAGCAACGAACTCACCCCCACGATGAAGGTGAAGCGCTATGTCGTGGCGCAGCGCTACGCAGCGGACATTGAGCGCCTCTACGCCGGCAAGAAATAAGGCTGGATGGAGTCTGTGAATTCCTTCGGAGTGTCGCGCAGACCCACGGGAGAATCTCTAATAGAGTCAGCGGGGTCAGAAAAACTCTAAACCTCAACTAGAGGTTCTCGCGGAAAGGGCAGCCTATGCACAAAATCGCAGCCGAGCTGCGCCACCGTGAGCTGACCCAAGAAATCTATAACATCGGCGACGAAGTCGTTGACTACATTGAGCACCTCATCGAGGCCATCGAGGACTGGGATGATGAACTCTCCCTCGACTGCTTGGCTGAGCTGGGGGACATCGTCGAGGACGCCCGCGTGGATTCCGGGCGTTGTGTCGGCGAACTCATCGGCCTGCGCCACGCGCTGGTCTCCGGGCTGAAGTCCGGCACCATCTCGGCTGCCTCCTCCGGCGACAACGACGTTGAGGAACCGAAGCAGCTTACCGCCCGCGCGCTCGCTGAGGGCCTGCCCATCTCCGGCCCGCCCGTTGTGGTTTCGGAGCTGGCAGAAACCCTGCGCGGCCGCACCGCCGCGGTGGCCGCCTACCTGCGCGAGCTGGTTGAGTACGTGCTGGCGCAAACCGACGCCGTGGCCCGCAACCTCGATGTGGTCTCCCTGCCGAACCTGTACAAGCGCGCCGGCGAGTCCGCGCTCATTGCAGTGCAGGCCTGGCGCCACACCGTCGTTGAGGCACACCCCGCCTTCGTGCGCACCATGCGCGGGCATAACCCGCCGCCCTTCCTGGAGGAGCGCGCGCGTATCGACGCCGTTGTTGCCCGTGTGCGCGCCAAGCGTCAGAAGAAGGCCGCCACGACTGCCTAGTCGCCGCATCACAGACTTCCTTGTTGCCAACACACAAGGATTACCTAAGAAAAGCGCCACCGAGATTCCCTCTCTCGGTGGCGCTTTTCGCTGTTAGCGTGTCACGTCTAGCTTCGTGTGCCACGCCTAGCTTTCCGTGTCACGCTTAGCTTCGTGTTCCCCCGTTTAGCGCGTAAGCGCTAGACCCCCGGGTTCTTCGACGCCGGCACGGCCTGGTCCAGCTGCTCCGTAATCTGCGGCCACAGCTGGCCCATGATGTCATCCCAGGTGAGGATCCACACCGTCTTGTCCTTGGTGGGCTTGCCCACGACGACGAGCTGCTCATTGCGGGCGCGCATCTGGTCCAGCGTCTTCTGCACGGTGGAGGAGGAGCCCACCGCCAGTGCGGGGCGCGAGAAATCTAGCACCGGAGTTTCCGGGTCCGCCAACAGGGTGTCGCGCACATGGACGATGCGGGGGATGCGCGAGGTACGCGGGTAGACCAGCACGCGCATGATGGACTTGCGTACTACGAGCTCGTGGAGCTCGGCCACGGTGGCATCGGAGGAAAGCGGCAGGATTTCCGAGCCGTGCTCGCGGGCCAACTGGGCCGCGGTGGAGGCTTCCAGCTCGATGACGCCGGTGATCTGGTTCGCGGAGTCGTCGTCAAGCGTGCCCGTCAGGCGCGAGTGCTCGACCAGATGGCGCAAGGTTTCTGCGTCGTAGCCGGCTGCACCGGCGCGGTCCACAGGTTCTTCACCAGTCATGCGGACCAGCTTGTTGGCCATCTTGTTAATCCAGATCAGCAGCGGGCGGAAGAGCCAAATGAAGCCGCGAGCAGGGACCGCGATGAGCTGCAGAGCCGTTTCCGGGTGGGCAATGGCCCAGGACTTCGGCGCCATTTCACCGATGACCAGGTGCAGGAAGGTCACGACGAAAAGGGCCAGCAGGAAGGAAACGACGTCAGCAACGCCCAGCGGCAGGCCAAGGGCCTCCAGTGGCGTCATCAACAGGTGATGGACCCACGGCTTGGTCACGGCACCCAGGACGAAGGTCGCGGCGGTAATGCCCAGCTGGGCGCCGGCCAGCATGATGGTCAGCTCATTGAGCGAGCGCAGGCCCGCACGCGAGGCCGCTGAGGACTCCGCGGTTTCTTCCAAGCGGTTGCGGCGAGCGCCCATGAGGGAGAATTCGATGACCACGAAGAACGCGGAAGCAGCGATGATGAGCAGGGTGACGATGAGGTTAAACCACCAGGTATCAGTCATTAGTCATCTTCTCCTTCCGGGAATTCCTCCACCAGCTCGAGTGATAGGACGGAGGGGACGTGGCGGTCGATTTCCTCGACGCGCACGTTGAGCGTGCGGATGGGGGCTTCGTCGCCATCGACCCAGTCTTCCGGCTCGGCCTCAAGCTCGATGGAAAGCTCTTCGCCTTCCTCCGGCAGCGTGCCGGAATGAGCGATGAGCAGGCCGGCGACGGTTTCGAAATCGCCCTCTGGCAGGTCGTGGCCGATGGCGCGCTCCACCTCGTCGATGGGCGTGTCACCGTCGACGATCCAGTGGGTGTCGTCCTGTTCGGTGATCTCCTCGGTTTCTTCGAGATCGTGTTCATCGGTGACATCGCCGAGGATTTCCTCGGCCAAGTCCTCCATGGTCACAATGCCAACGAAGCCGCCGTACTCGTCGATAACGCAGGCGAGTTTTTCGTCGGCGTCGCGAAGCTCGGTGACGACGTCGGGAAGCGGCATGAGCTCCGGCACCACCACGGGGTTCTTCATGATCTCGCGGGCCGGGGTGGCCAGGGGCAGCTCACTGCCCAGCACGTCGTAGAGGTGCACCACGCCGATGGGATTATGTTCATCGTCGATGATGGGGTAGCGCGTGTGGTTCTCCGACATCATCTCGCGCACCTCACCGATGGTGGTCTCCGGCTCGATGACGTCAACGCGCGAGCGCGGGATCATGGCGTGGCCCACGTCGTGCTCGGGAAAGTCGAGGAGGCGGTCGAGCACCAAGTAGGTGTCCTCATCCAAATCGCCCGCCTCGTGGGAGGCGTCCACGATGGACTCTAGGTCATCGGTGGTGGCGGAAGAATCGACATCCGCCACCGGCTCGATGCCAAAGACCTTGAGGATGGCGTTGGAGGAGTACTCGAAGAAGTGGATGAGCCAGCCGAAAATCTTGAGGTACCACATCGTCGATGCGGACAGCCACAGCGCTGACTTCATGGGGGCTGCGATGGTGTAGTTCTTCGGGAAGAGCTCGGCGAAGAGCATGGTGAGAACCGTCGAAATAGCAAGCGCCGCCACGGTGCCTACCGCGACGGATACACCCGTGGGCACGCCCACGCCGCCCAGCAGCTGGCCCAGGCCTTGGCCCACGAGGGGCTCGGCCACATAACCGATGAGCAGGCCGGTAATCGTGATACCCAGCTGCGCGCCGGAGAGCATGAAGGATGTCTTTTGCGTGATCTTTAAGGCGCGCTCCGCGGGCTTATCCCCAGTCGCTGCGCGCTGGCGCAGCTGCGTGCGGTCCACCGACATGAAGGCGAATTCCTGCGCCACGAAGTAGGCGTTGGCCACGATAATGAGAGCGATGACGGCGAAACCCGCCACAATCATCAGGATGGCAGATAACACGGCTTACCCCACCGCCTTAAGGAGGCGGCGGGGACATCGACTCGGAGGTTCCACTTAAAAGAGGCCTTTCTTCACTATCGGGGTTGCAAATCTGCACTATAGACTACCGCTTTAACGGCGCTGTCGGATACTTTGTTCCCATGGATCCCTTTGGTCTCTACATTCACGTTCCTTTCTGCGCCTCCCGTTGCGGCTACTGCGACTTCAACACCTATACCCCGGGTGAGCTGGGAGGGGACCTGACCAGCGATTATCTGGCTGCTCTGGAGAAGGAACTGGAGATGGCGGCGGCCCAGGTGGGGCGCGAGGCCGAGACGGTTTTTATTGGCGGTGGCACGCCGAGCCTGCTGGGCGCCGACGGCCTGGGCCGTGTCTTGTCGAAGGTTCGCGACACCTTCGGCCTCGCCCCGGACGCGGAGGTCACCACGGAATCCAACCCGGAATCCACCTCGCCGGAGTACTTCGCTGGGCTTCTCGACGCCGGCTTCACCCGCCTTTCCCTGGGCATGCAATCCGCCTCCCCGGGGGTGCTCGCCGTGTTGGAGCGAGCCCACACGCCGGGCCGGGCCTTCGATGCGGCGCGCGAAGCCATCGATGCGGGCTTCGAGCACGTCAACTTGGACATGATTTATGGCACGCCGACAGAAGAAGATGCCGACGTTGCCCTGACGCTGGAGCGTGCCCTGGAGACCGGGGTGGATCACATCAGCGCGTATTCGCTCATCGTGGAGGATGGCACGCGTATGGCCCGCAAGGTATCGAAGGGCCTGCTGCCAGCACCGGATGAGGACGTGCTGGCCCGGCGCTATGGGATGATCTCTTCCACGCTCGAGGCCGAAGGTTTCGAGTGGTATGAGGTGTCCAACTGGGCCAAGCCGGGCGGGGAGTGCCAGCACAACCGCATCTACTGGGTGGACGGCAATTGGTGGGGCGCGGGCCCGGGCGCGCATTCGCACCTGGGCAACGAGCGCTTCTTCAACGTGAAAAACCCGCGGACTTACATTAAGGCCGTGGGCGAGGGGGAGCTGCCCATCAAGGAGCGCGAGCAGCTCAGCGCCGCCGACCGCCACACCGAGCGCATCATGCTGGGCCTGCGCCTGCGCGAGGGCATCCCGGCGTCCTGGCTCGCGCCGGCCGCCGAGCCCGTGGCCGCGCGTTTCATCGAGCGCGGCCTGCTCGAGCGTGCCGGTGAGCGCCTCCGCGTGACCAAGGCGGGCCGCCTGCTCGCGGACGGGATCATCACCGACCTCCTTGTGGCTGAAGACACCGCTCGTTAGCGGCTTGCCCCACCTGCGGGCCGGCCTCCAAGTCCGCATCAGCTGGCCCACTAGCGGCTGGCTTCGACCCTCGTAGATGGTTCCAGTGAAAAGGCTCCAGTCAGAAGGTTTGTTTGGGGGGCAAACAAACCTTCCTTGGGCTGCAAGAAGGTTCGTTTGGGCACAGGTAAACCGTATGACCCGAACCATTTGAGTAGAACCACTTGGAAGCGGCGGTGAACTACCTGCCCGTAGTCGTTGATTTCCACAGCTTTTCCACCCCTGACCGCCAGAACGGATAGCCTTAAAGACATGTCTAGCTCCACCGATGCCCGCCGCCAAGAAGTCCTGCGCGCCATCGTCGCGGACTACATCGCCTCGCAATCGCCGGTCGGCTCCAAGGCCCTGCTCGAGCGCTACCAGCTGGGCGTGTCCTCGGCGACGATTCGCAATGACATGGCCGTGCTCGAAGCCGAAGGCCTCATCGCCCAAGAACACGCCAGCTCCGGGCGCGTGCCCACGCAGAAGGGCTACCGCCAGTTCGTCGACACGCTCCACGACGTCAAGCCGCTCTCCAAGGCCGAGCGCCGCGCCATGCTCACCTTCCTCGAAGGCGGCGTCGATTTGGAAGACGTCCTGCGCCGTTCGGTCCAGCTGCTGGCCCAGGTGACCAAGCAAGCTGCCGTGGTGCAGATGCCCAACCTCAAAGTCTCCCGCGTCAAGCACTGCGAGGTCGTAGCTTTGTCACCGGTGCGCCTGCTGCTGGTGCTGATTACGGATAATGGGCGCGTCGATCAGCGCAATGTGGAGCTCGATGACGTCATCGACCCCGAGCAGACCCACCGCCTGCGCGATATCCTCAACACCGCCCTGGAGGGTAAGACGCTCACCGATGCCTCGGCGGAGTTGGCCGCGCTTGTCGACGACTCCCCAGCCGACATCCGCCCCCACCTCCTCAAAGCAGCCACCACGCTGATTGAGACCCTCGTCGAACAGCCCTCCGATCGCCTGATTATGGCGGGCACCTCTAACCTCACCCGCGTGGCCCTGCCCGAGGGCCTGCCGTCGATCATCGAGGCCCTGGAAGAGCAGGTCGTGGTGCTGAAATTGCTGGCGCGCGTGCCAGACCTGGGCAATGTTTCGGTCTCCATCGGCGAGGAAAACGAGGCCGATGAGCTGCGCCAAACCTCCGTCGTGGCCACGCGCTATGGATTCGGCACCGGCTCGGAGGCCGCAGCACTCGGCGGGCTCGGTGTGGTGGGTCCGACGTATATGGACTACTCGGGAACAATCTCCAAGGTCTCTGCCGTTGCACGCTATGTGAGTGAAATTCTGGCGGGCGAGTAAGCTGGCCCGTCGGATTAGATTTAGCATCAACGAGATATAGAAGGATGACAGTACGTGGCTCGTGACTACTACGGCATTCTTGGTGTAGAAAAGTCGGCGTCGGATGCCGAGATTAAGAAGGCCTACCGCAAGCTGGCGCGCAAGTACCACCCGGACGTGAACCCGGGCGATGACGAGGCCGCGGAGAAGTTCCGCGAGGCTTCCCTTGCGCAGGAGGTTCTGCTGGATCCGCAGAAGCGCCGGGTTGTGGACATGGGTGGTGACCCCATGGAGGAGCGCGCAGCCCAGGGCGGCGGCTTTGGTGGTTTCGGTGGCGGCGGCCTCGGGGATATCTTCGCCGAGTTCTTCGGCGGGGGAGCTGCCTCCCGCGGTCCGCGTTCCCGCGTGCAGCCGGGCGATGATGCGCTCCTGCGCACCACCATTACCCTCGAGGAGGCCTATAGCGGCGTGAAGCAGCAGGTTAAGGTCGATACCGCTGTGATCTGTGACCGCTGTGAGGGAACCGGTTCCGAGTCCAAGTCCAAGCCGGTGACCTGTGATCACTGCGGCGGCATGGGCCAGGTCCAAGAGGTCCAGCGCAGCATGTTGGGCAACATGATGACCACCCGCGATTGCCCGAAGTGCTACGGCTTCGGCGAAGTAGTCACCGATCCTTGTGGCCACTGCGGCGGTGATGGCCGCGTGCGCAAGCGTCGCGATATTACGGTGAATATCCCCGCCGGCATTGGTGATGGCATGCGCATCCGCATGGCGTCCCAAGGCGAGGTCGGCCACGGCGGCGGCCCCGCTGGCGACCTGTACGTTGAGGTGCACACCGAGCCGCACCCCGTCTTCGAGCGCAACGCCGATGACCTGCACCTGACCGTGCGCGTGCCCATGGTGGATGCCGCGCTGGGTGCTTCGTGCACCGTCGAGCAGCTCGACGGCGAGGAGCTCACCATCGATATCGCGCCGGGCACCCAGCCGGGCGAGTCCATCACCCTCCAAGGAAAGGGCATGCCGCGCCTGCGCACCGACGGCTTTGGCAACCTCCACGCCCACGTGGATGTTGTTGTCCCGACTGACCTGGATAAGAAGACCCGCGAGGCACTGGAGAAGGTCCGCGCCGCCGGCCACGGCGGCACCGAGGTCCACCACGCCGGGGATGGCCAGGGCGAATCCCTCTTTAGCCGCTTCCGCGATAAGTTCCGCCGCTAATGTCTCTGCCCGTCTTCCTCCACCCGGATCTCTCCCTCGCTGAGGTTGGCCAGCCGGTGGGCCTCGAGGGTGCGGAGGGCCGCCACGCGGTCACCGTCAAGCGCATGGGCCCAGGGGAGCACCTGGTCCTGATCGATGGGTCCGGGCGCCGCGCCACCGCGACCATCACCGATACGCAGGGCAAGGACACGCTGGCCGCGCTTGTCGACGACCTCGCGATCATCCCCGAACCCTCCCCGCGCGTCATCGTGGTCCAGGCCATCCCGAAGTCGGAGCGCTCCGAGCTCGCCGTCGACCTGGCCACCCAGGCCGGGGCGGATGAGATCATCGCCTGGCAGGCGGATCGCTGCGTGTCCAAGTGGGATGCCAAGAAGGCCCCGAAGGCGCTAGCCAAGTGGGAATCCGCGGCCGTGGCGGCCGCTAAGCAATCGCGCCGCGCGCGCGTGCCCGCCGTGCGCGGCCCGCTGACCACCCGCCAGCTGTGCCAGGAAATCTCCGGTGCTCGCGCGCTGGTCCTCCACGAGGACGCCGAGGCTCGGCTCAAGGATCTTGCTGACCTCGACTCCGCCGAGACCATCTACCTGCTGGTGGGCCCGGAGGGCGGCATCGGCGCGGAGGAACTAGCCCGCCTGCGGGAGGCCGGGGCGACGGCGATCAAGTTGGGGCCGGAGGTGTTGCGGACGGCGTCGGCAAGCATGGTGGCCTTGGCCAGCATCGGCACCCTGACCGCGCGCTGGTAGCCTTTTGGGCGTGCCTATTATCACCACCAAGTTTGATCTCGATTCCGCCTACCTCGCCACGGTGCTCGGTCCGGCGGACGATAACCTGCGCGTTTTGGGCAACCTCGTGGGCGTGGACCTCTTCGCTCGCGGGACCACAGTCACCGCCGCCGGCCCGGACTATGAGGTGGCCCGCGCGCGCAAGGTCCTCGAAGAGCTCGAGGCGATTGCCCGCCGTGGGCATCCGGTGAGCACCGATACCGTGAAGCACACCCTGGACCTGGTCACGGTGGATGCCCCAGCCTCTGTGTCTGAGACGCTCGCGGCGGATATCGTCTCGCGCCGCGGCAAGGCCGTGCGCCCGAAAACTCTTGGCCAATCGCGCTATGTGCAGGCCATCGATGAGAACACGATTGTCTTCGGTATCGGTCCGGCCGGTACCGGTAAGACCTACTTGGCGGTGGCGAAAGCGGTGCAGGCCCTGCGCGCCAAGCAGGTCAGCCGCATTATCTTGACCCGCCCGGCAGTTGAAGCGGGGGAGAAGCTGGGCTTTCTGCCCGGCACCCTCAACGACAAGATCGACCCTTACCTGCGCCCGCTGTACGACGCTTTGCGGGACATGATCGATCCGGAGATGATTCCAAAGCTCATGGAGGCCGGCATCATTGAGGTCGCACCCCTGGCCTATATGCGTGGCCGCACGCTCAACGATGCCTTCGTCATCCTCGACGAGGCCCAAAACACCACCCCGGCGCAGATGAAGATGTTCCTGACGCGCCTGGGCTTTGGCTCCACCATCGTGGTGACCGGCGATATTTCCCAGGTGGACTTGCCCGGTGGCCAGGTCTCCGGTCTGCGCCTGGTGCGCCGCATTCTGAAGGGCGTGCCGGATATCCACTTCGCGGAGCTGGGCTCTGCTGATGTGGTGCGCCACCAGCTGGTCGGGCGCATTGTCGAGGCCTACGATAACTTTGCTGAGCAGGAGGAGAAGAAATGAGCATCGAGTTTATTAACGAGTCCGGTTATGACGGCGTCAACGAGGAGATGCTGATCGACGTCTGCTCCTACGCCCTCGGCCGCCTCGACGTGAATCCGGATGCCGAGTGCACGATTACTGCGGTGGATCTGGATACCATCGCGGAGCTGCACGTGCGCTGGATGGACCTAGAGGGCCCGACCGATGTGATGAGCTTCCCCATGGATGAGCTCACCCCGGGTGCTACCGCTGGCCGCCCCGACGCGGTGGAGGCCGGACCTGCGATGCTGGGCGATATTGTGCTCTGCCCGGAGTTTGCTCAGCGCCAGGCCACGGCCGCCGGCCACTCACTGGGCCACGAGCTGGCTCTGCTCACCGTGCATGGTTGCCTGCACCTGCTGGGCTATGACCACACCACTGCGGCGGAGGAGAAGGAAATGTTCGGCCTGCAGAACGAGCTGCTGGCGGACTGGTATGAGGACTTGGCGGCGCGTGGCGTGAGCTACCAGCCCAAGCCTTCTGGCCCGAAGGCCTTCCCGGATGCCGCCGAGCGCGCGAAGCTCGATGGGGAAGTCCCCGGCGGCGGTCTGTAATCCGGATGCGGGTGGGCCCACCGCCTGTGTCAGTTGCGGCCAAACACAGGCAGTTCGTTTGCTTAAATGAGGCCAATCGTTGAGGTGCTACGTGGGGCGTAGCACAATGGAGAGTTATGAACATCCTCTCCATTCAGTCCCATGTCACCTTCGGCCACGTGGGCAACTCCGCAGCAGTCTTTCCCCTTCAGCGCGCCGGCCATGAGGTGTGGCCCATTCACACGGTGAACTTCTCCAACCACACCGGTTATGGCGATTGGGGCGGGCCGATGATCCCGGCGGAAGAGGTCACGGCGATTGTGGATGGCATCGAAAAGCGCGGCGCCTTCCCGCGTATCGATGCGATCCTGTCTGGCTACCAGGGCGGCCCGGACATCGCCGGCGCCATCGTGGATGCCGTGAACCGCATCAAGGCGGTCAACCCGCGTGCCCTCTATGCCTGCGACCCGGTCATGGGCAACGCCAAGTCCGGCTGCTTCGTCTCCGACGAAATCCCGCCGCTGCTGCGCGATAAGGTCGTTCCGGTCGCGGACATCATCACCCCGAATCAGTTCGAGCTGGGCTACTTGACGGACTCCGAGGTGGGCACCTTGGAGCAGACCCTCGCCGCGGTGAAGCGCGCTCAGGAGATCGGACCGAAGACTGTGCTGGTGACCTCGGTGCAGCGCCCAGAAACCGGTGAGGACGAGATTGAGATGCTCGCCGTTGATGGCGAGCGCGCCTTCCTGGTGACCACCCCCAAGTTGCCGTTCAAGCGCAATGGTTCGGGCGATGTCACGGCCTCGCTTTTCACCGGCCACTACGTGGAGACGCATGATGCGAAGGAAGCGCTCAAGCGCACCGCGTCTTCCGTCTTCGACTTGCTGCAGAACACCTACGAGGCAGATTCCCAGGAGCTGCTGCTCATCGAGTCGCAGGACGTCTTCGCTCACCCGCAGCTGCAGTTCCAGGTCACGGAGCTCTAGCTTTCACGCCTCTTTCGCTGCCCGCGCGCCTTCGTGGCCTTGGGCTCTGCCTGGTTTTCTTGGCCTCGCGCATCAGCCTGAGCCTTGGTCTTGCCTTGGTCTTGCTTGGTCTCGCGCGCCAGTCTGATCCTTGGCCCGCAAAAGGCGTCCGACAAATGGCATCCCGCAGAAGGCATCTGTCAGAAGGCGTTTTCACTCCTGAAAACGCCTTTTGCTGCGTCCAGATGGCGTTTTTGCTACCAAAGACGCCTTTCGGAAGATGCCGTTTGCAAGATGCCATGTGGCGCAAGCTTTTTCGCAGTCGACATGCGGCGGATACGCTCGCGCCAGCAACTTTCACCCTCACCTCACCGCTGCTTCCGCGGCCCTCCCTTTAACGATGTGGTTTCCAGCCATAAGGTGCTACTCACATGGTTCGGGTCAGAAGGTTCTCTTGGGGGCAAACAAACCTTCTGGAGGTCGCTAGATGGTTCGTTTGGGGGCAAAGAAACCTTATGACTAGAACCGCCTGACTGGAACCATCTGCAGGGCGGATGACCCCCGGAGGAGCACAGAAGGTCCCTTTAGTCTGCTCCCTTCGCACACTAAAGGGACCATTTAGCACGCGAAAACCGGCACCAGATGGTCCCTTTGCACAGAGAAGGGACCAGAGTAGAAGGACCAAACTACAAGGACCATCTGCCGGCGCATCGGCAGGAAGCTCGCCGTGCGGCCCGGCGAGAGTCAGAACAGCGCTTTACAACAAGAACGGGACTCGACAGCTCGTGCGTTATGATATGAGGCAATATGAGCACTGATTTCGATGCCGCCTTCGCCGACCTGCCAGCCGAGGGCGAAGCCAACGCCGCCGACTATTCGCAATACACCGACACGCCTGAGGGCTTCCGCTCCGGTTTCGTGTCTTTCGTCGGCCGCCCCAACACCGGCAAGTCCACCCTGACCAACGCGCTGGTGGGGCAGAAGATCGCCATCACGGCTGACCAACCCGAGACCACCCGCCACCCCATCCGCGGCCTGGTCCACCGCGAGGACGCGCAGATCGTCCTCGTCGACACGCCCGGCCTGCACCGCCCGCGCACTCTGCTCGGCGAGCGCCTCAACGAGGTCGTCAAAGACACCTATGCCGACGTCGACGTCATCGGCCTGACCATCCCCGCGGATGAGAAGATTGGCCCCGGTGACCGCTGGATCCTCGAGAACGTCCGCAAGGTCGCGCCGAAGACCCCCATCATTGGTATCGTCACCAAGCTGGACAAGGCATCCAAGGACCAAGTCGGCGCCCAGCTGCTGGCCCTGCATGAGCTGCTCGCCGAAGAGAACCCCGATGCCGTGGTCATCCCCGTTTCCGCCACCGAGCGCGTGCAGCTGGATGAGCTGACCCAGGTCATCGTGGACCACCTGCCCGAAGGCCCCAAGTTCTACCCCGATGACCATGTCACCGACGAAGACCAGTCCAAGCGCATCGCCGAGCTGATCCGCGAGTCCGCGCTCTCCGGCCTGAAATACGAGCTGCCGCACTCGGTCGCCGTCGAGGTCGACGAAATCCTGCCCAGCCAGGAACGCCCCGACGTCCTCAACGTCCACGCCATCCTCTACCTGGAGCGCCCTGGCCAAAAGCGCATCATCGAGGGCAAAGATGGCCGCCGCTTCCGCCGCATCGTGGGCACCGCCCGCAAGGAAATCATCCAGCTGCTGGGCCAGAACGTCTACCTTGACCTGCGCATTAAGGTTTTGAAGAACTGGCAATCGGACCCGAAGGCGCTGGGCCGCCTGGGCTTCTAAGAGCTGGCGAGCTTCTACATGCGCGAGAATTTCCGCGACCGCGCCCTCGTCATCCGCACCTATGATTTCGGCGAGGCAGATCGCATCATCGTGCTCTTGACCCGCTACCACGGCCTCGTGCGCGGGGTGGCCAAGGGGGTTCGCCGCGCCAAGTCGCGCTTCGGCTCGCGCCTGCAGCTCTTCGTCAACCTCGACGTGCAGCTTTATCCCGGCCGCAACCTCTACACCATTTCCCAGGCCGATACCGTTGATTACTTCGGCGCGCGCATCATCGAGGACTACGAGCGCTACACCGCCGCGTGTGCTGCGCTCGAATCCGCCGAGCGCCTCGCCGCCGCCGATGCCCCCGGGGACCCCTACCTCTACGATGCCTGCGTCGATATCCTCAACCAACTCCAGCACGGAGATCCGCTCATGCTTCTCGACGCATTCCTCCTCAAAGCCATGTCCCACGCCGGCTGGGCACCCAGCCTTTTCGATTGCGCCCAGTGCCAAAGGCCCGGCCCCCACCACGCCTTCCACCCGGCCGTGGGCGGAGCTGCCTGCCACCAATGCCGCCCGCCGGGAGCCGCCGAGGTGGACCCGGAAACCCTGCACCACATGTGGCTTATCGCTCACGATCACCCCAGCCAGCCGACGAACGCCCAAGCCCAAGAGGCCCATCGCCTCACCCGCGCGCACCTGCAATGGCACCTTGAGCGAAGCGTTGGCGCGCTGGGCATCATGGAACAGTAGACTGTAATCCGTGATTACGCCTGACCCGAACCGAGTTCTGCATCCGCCCGCTATCCCGCAGGAGTTCCTGCCGCGCCACATCGCGCTGGTCATGGACGGAAACGGCCGCTGGGCGGAGGAGCGCGGCATGAAGCGCACCGAAGGCCACCGGCGCGGGGAAGCCGTGCTTCTCGACGTCGTCGATGCCTGCCTTTCCCTCGGTGTTCCTTATCTTTCCGCCTATGCTTTCTCCACCGAGAATTGGCGCCGCAGCGCGGAGGAAGTCCGCTTCCTCATGGGCTTTAACCGCGACGTGCTGCGCCGCCAGCGCCACTGGCTCAACGAGAGGGGAGTGCGCGTGGTGTGGGCCGGCCGCCGCCCGCGCCTGTGGCGCTCCGTGATCAAGGAGCTCGAGGCCGCCGAGGAGCTCACCAAGGACAACACCACGATGACCCTGGTGATGTGCGTGAATTACGGTGGGCGCGCCGAGCTTGTCGACGGCATCCGGGAACTCGCCGAGCAAGTCTCCCGCGGCTACCTGGACCCGCGCTCCATCAACGAGAAGACGGTGAGCTCGGTGATGTATGACCCCGATATGCCGGACGTGGATCTGTTCTTGCGCCCCTCCGGTGAGAAGCGCACCTCCAACTTCCTGCTCTGGCAGTCGGCTTATGCAGAGATGATTTACCAGGACAAGCTCTTCCCGGATTTCACTCCGGAAGACTTGTTTGCCGCGGTGGAGGAGTACGCGCGGCGCGACCGCCGCTTCGGCGGCGTCAAGTAGCCAGCATCGTTTCTAACGCCCGAAACCCTGATTTCGGGCCTTAGTTTCGGGCGCGGCACTCGGCGCAGATGCCGAAGATTTCGGCATCGTGGCCGGTCAGCTCGAAGTCGTGCTTCTTGGCTACCGAGGAGGCCCACTCTTCAATCGGGCCGCCATCGATTTCTTCGGTGCGGCCGCATTTGGTGCACACCAAGTGGTGGTGGTGCGCATCGCTCTCGCAATGGCGGTAGAGGGTCTCGCCGGAGGGCATGTGGAGCGCGTCGACGGCTTCAATCTCCGAAAGTGATTGGAGCGTGCGGTAGACGGTGGTGAGGCCGACTTTCTGGTTACCGTCGATAAGCGCCTGGTGAATGTCCTTGGCGGAGACGAACTTGTCGAGACTGCGCAGGACCTCAACGACGGCGGTGCGCTGGCGGGTATTGCGAGCGCCGAGTTTGGGAATACTGTCGTGGATGGCCATGGGGCTTAGTTTATCAACACACTTCCATTAAGAGGTGGCCAGTGAGGCGTCGCGAAGCAAAGGCAGCACCTTAGGGGCCACCAAAGAGTAACGGACTTCACGGCCGGTGCGTTCACTGTCGACGATGTTCGCGCGCTTGAGAACCCGCAGGTGCTGGCTGATAAGCGGCTGCGATTTGCCGGTCGCGGCGACCAGCTCGTGGACGTAGTGGTCGCGCTCGGAGAGGCGCTGAATGATATCGATGCGCAATGGTGAATCCAAAGCGCTAATCACGGTGGCAGCCGCCGCCAGATCAAAGGAAAGGGTGTCAGTCTGGGTGTTGGTCACGCCATTCACCTTCAGTCATATCTATTGATGGAGAGTTAAAAAGAGAGCTATCGGTACTATAGCCGAAGAATGCGGAAATGTGTATAAAATGCACCACACTTTTGGGGTGAAGGCACGCGGCGATGAGGGGCACGCTAGACTAGGCCGCACTGTATAAAGACTGTCCCCTACCAGAGGAGTCCCATTAGCTATGGCATCCGTCATTGATACCGTCGTCAGCCTGTGTAAGCGCCGCGGCTTGGTCTACCAGGCAGGTGAAATTTATGGCGGTTCCCGCTCTGCGTGGGACTACGGCCCGCTTGGCGTCGAGCTCAAGGAAAACATCAAGCGCCAGTGGTGGCGCCACATGGTGCAGTCCCGCGATGACGTCGTGGGCGTCGATACGTCCGTGATCCAGCCACGCCAGGTGTGGGTGTCCTCCGGCCACGTTGAGGTTTTCACCGACCCGCTGGTGGAGTCCAAGCACACCGGTAAGCGCTACCGCGCGGACCACCTGATCGAGGCCTACGAGGAAAAGCACGGCCACGAGCCGGCCAACGGCCTGGCTGACATCAACGATCCGGAGACTGGCCAGCCGGGTGACTGGACCGAGCCGAAGGCCTTCTCCGGTTTGCTTAAGACCTTCCTGGGCCCGGTCGACGACGAGCAGGGTCTGCACTACTTGCGCCCGGAGACCGCGCAGGGCATCTTTGTGAACTTCAAGAACGTGATGACCTCGGCGCGTATGAAGCCGCCATTCGGTATCGCGAACATCGGTAAGTCCTTCCGCAACGAGATCACCCCGGGTAACTTCATCTTCCGTACCCGCGAGTTCGAGCAGATGGAGATGGAGTTCTTCGTCAAGCCGGGCGAGGACGAAGAGTGGCACCAGTACTGGATCGATGACCGCTTCAACTGGTACATCGACCTCGGTATCAAGGAAGAGAACCTGCGCCTCTACGAGCACCCGCAGGAGAAGCTCTCCCACTACTCCAAGCGCACCGTGGACGTGGAATACGCCTATAACTTCAAGGGCTCCAAGTGGGGCGAGCTGGAAGGCGTGGCCAACCGTACGGACTACGACCTTTCCGTGCACACCAAGGGCTCGGGCGAGGACCTGTCCTACTTTGACCAGGAGGCCGGCGAGCGCTGGACCCCGTACGTCATTGAGCCGGCTGCCGGCCTGGGTCGCGCCATGATGGCCTTCCTTATCGACGCCTACGACGAAGAGGAAGCCCCGAACGCCAAGGGCGGCACCGATAAGCGGGTGGTGCTGCGCCTGGACCGCCGTCTGGCGCCGGTCAAGGTGGCCGTGCTGCCGCTGTCGAAGAAGGAAGAGCTGTCCACCCCGGCCCGCGAGCTGGCCAACAAGCTGCGCGCCAACTGGAACGTGGAGTTCGATGTCTCTGGCGCCATCGGCCGCCGCTACCGCCGCCAGGACGAGATTGGTACGCCGTTCTGCGTGACCTATGACTTCGACACCCTCGAGGACAACGCGGTCACCGTGCGTGAGCGTGACTCCATGGAGCAGGAGCGCGTCAAGCTCGACGAGCTTGAGGCTTACCTGGCCGCTCGCCTGGTTGGCTGCTAATGCATTACACCAGCTGGGACCGCAGTGACCGCCAGAACCCGGTCCTCCTCGTGGGGGAGGGGCCGGCGTCGTTGGGCATGTTCCAGGAACGCTCGGCAGATGTGGAAGGCGAGCACTGGCGCTTAGGCCTCGATGACCTGGGCGCGTCGGTGACCTTGGAAGATGACCGCGTCTACCGCCTGGCGGGCAACCCCAAGCGCGATAAGCGTTTGGAGGCCTCGCTGGATGGGCGCACCTTTGCCTTCATCAACGAGGCCGGCGGGGACTGGATTGTGGAGGACCACGAGGGGCTGAAAATCGCCCAGTTCTCCTCCAAGAACTCTGGTGTGCGCAAGGCCATTCTCGAATTTGAGGGCGAGGAGAGCGATGATTCCGATGATCTCAGCCATTCGGAAATTGCTGCGTTGAGCTGGTTTACGCGCGTCATTTTGGAGGCCCGGACGCAGAAGACCGCGATCCCGATCATCGCGACGCTGCTGCTCATGACCATCGTCGCCATCATCGCGGTGCTTCTCTGATGCAGCGTTGGGTGTGGCGCGACGGGGCGCTGGTGGATGACGCGGGCGAGGTCATCGCCCGCGTGGCCCCGACGGGCCTAGTGCTGCCCGGGACGGGCACCACCATCGCCTTCGAGCACATCCCGGGCGCGCGCCGTTTCGCGGTGCGCGGTGCTGACTTTTCCGCGGAGCAGGCCAGCTTCACGGTGAACAAGCTGCGCGCGGTCTGTCAGGGCCGCGAGTACCTGCTTGAGCGCACGAATCCATTCCGCCGCGAGCGCCGCATTCTCGCTCTGTCTGGCCCCGCTGCCGAGGTTGCCCGCACCACCCCGCGGGGCCGCGACCTCGAAGTTGCGGTGGGCGAGCTCCCCCTCACGGACGCCGCCTTCACCAGCTACTGTTGCCTGCTTCTCGACGGCTCCATCCGCCCCTTCCGCACCTAAGCCCACCTTCCGCGGTGCCGCCCATTTGTGCACCGAACCCCTACTTCGCACTGCTGCCCGTCAAAGCCCACTTCGCTTTCTTGCTGCCTGCCTGCTCGGCGCACGTCCCCTTCTTGCTTCCTGCCTGCTAGGCCGTGCTTTCCGCTCTCTCACAGATGGTCCTTCTGGTTTGGTCCCTCCACTCTGGTCCCTTATGAGTGCAAAGGGACCATGTGGCGCAGCTTTTCGCCTGATAGATGGTTCCTTTACTAGGCAAAGGGACCAGAATAAAGGCACCAAACTAAAGGGACCTTTCGCGATATAACCTGCACCGACATGCGAGTAGTGGAGTTTGTCTTCGAAGAGGAGCTCTCCGAGTGTGTTTGCTCGGCTTGGTATGCCGGTAGAGGGTTCGAGTCAGATGGTTGCAGTCATAAGGTTTGCTTGCCCCCAAACGAACCATCTAGCGCATTGCAGAAGGTTTACTTGCCCCCAAGCGAACCATCTGAGGCGAACCGTTTGACCAGAACCATGTGCATGACCGGTTTACACCAATCATGTACGTGCACCAATCCCGTATCCGTGGATCTACTTGGCCGACAACCGAGTCGGCGCCCAGCGGCCCGGTGTGTGCAAGGGCATCCGGCAGAAGGCATCTCGCAAACGGCAACCGACAGTCCGGCAGAAGGCATCTGGCAAATGGCGTCTGTCAAAAGGCGTCTTTGGGTCTGAAAACGCCATGTAGAGGGAGCAAAAGGCGTTTTTAGCTGTGAAAACGCCTTCTAGAAGATGCCTTTTGCAAGGCGCCTTGTGCGAGATGCCATGTGGGACCGTCCCGGTTGGGAGATATCGGGTGCGGGCCGCGGGCTTCGAGGCCTAGGCGCGGGAAGGGGAAGAGGGGGCTGGGAAGAGCTGGTGCGGGGAGAGAGGACGGAGAAGTGGGTGAAGCCGGCTGGGAGGAGCTGATGTGGGGAAGGGGGGAGAGGACCGCTAGAAGGAGCCGCCGCGGAAGCCGCCACCACCGCCGCCGCCCGAGAAGCCACCTCCGCCGAAACCGCCTCCGCCGGAGAATCCACCACCGAAACCACCGCCGTGGCCGCGGGAGCTGCCACCGCCGAGGATCTGGCCCAACACCATGCCGGTCAAGATGTTGCCCGCGGCATCGGTGGCCTGGCGGCGCTGTTCCTGGCGGCGATAAGCCTCCAGGTCTTGCTTCGCGCGGTTGAGAGAAGTCTGCGCGGCAGAAGCGGCATCACGAGAGTAGTTGAGGGCTGCGCGTAGATCCTTGGAGGCGGAGTTTTGGGCTTGGGCGAAGAGGCGGGTGGCATCGGCAAGAGCCACACGCGCATCGGGTCCCACCACGCGACCACGCGAGGAGAGCAAGTCCTCAGCTGCCTGGATAGCGGATTCGGCCGCGGCCATCTGCTGGCGGTAAAGCGCAATCTGGCGCTCGCGGGTGGCGTTGGTCTCGCGGACGGTATCCAGCTGCTGGTCGAGCTCACCATCGATAGCTGTCAGAGCCGTGTACTGACCCAGCGGATCGCCCTGACCCTGCTCGCGGGCCGCGCGCAGAGCCTCCCGGGCACGGGCCAGCAACTCCTCCAAGGCGGCCCAATCTGCAGTCGAGCCCTGGGCCTTGCCGCGCTGCTCGAGGTGCTGTGCTTCAGCGATTTCTTCCTCGACCTCATCGATGAGCGCAGGTAAGTTATCGCGCGCCGCCGTAATCGAGTTCTCCGCATTCTCCACGCCATTCAGCAGGCGGTCGGAGACTTCCAAGGCGTGCTCGGCATCGCGGATATAGCCCACCAAGGGGCCCTGCTGGCCAGCGGGCTGGGACTGCAGTGAACGGCCACGCTCCAGCAGCTTCTCTGCCTCATTGAGCGAGACCTCCGCCATCTCCGGGTTATCCGCGATGGAGGACAAGGCCTCCTCGGTATAAGAACCGGTGAGAGCAGACAAAGTAGCGCGCGCCTGCGGCAGACGCCCGCGCAGGTCCACCACCCGGCGCGTCAGCTCATCCAGCTTGGAGCTGGCGTTAATAAGCAAGTCACGCATCTTGGCAAAGTCAGCCGCCTTCTCATCTAAGGCATCATCGGCCTGCCCGCAGGAGGAGATGATCTCCACCAGCATCTGGCGGCGCTCCGCCGTCGATTCCGGCAGGTTATCTTGCAGCTTCTGCTGCAGTTGGAAGGCCTTCTGCAGGGTCAGCGTGGAATGGTTCATCGCGCGCGTGAACGGGCGGGTGCGCTCGGGACCGAACTCGGCCACCGCAATATCGAGCTCCTCCTTGCCGCGGCGGATCGACTCATCGGTGGAGACCAGCTCCTCCTGGGCCAGCTTCTCCAAGGTCGCCATGTCCAAGCGGTCGAGCTGCGCGGTATTGCTCGGCTCAATCTGGCGCGCCGACTCCAACGTGGCCGCCGAGTCCTTCTTTGTCCTGCGCCTGTTGGCCACCGCGATTCCGCCACCCGCCAAAGCCAGCGCGCCCGCGCCGCCAGCTAGCCACAGGCCTCCCGAGCCATCGGAATCAGAAGCAGCAGAAGCGCCAGAAGAAGACCCCGCAGAACCGGAAGCGGCAGCGTCGACAAGCGCGAGTGCGGAAGCACCGAACTGGCGGCCGTCGGCAAGCTTGGCGTAGGCCGCCTCATACATCACATCCAGGCGCCCGCGCGGCCACTCTTTACCCGTCTGCACGCCCACGGTGGAGTCATCCACGCCCACCACATAAGCCGCGGAATTCGGGCCCTTGGCCTGCACAATCTCACCGGCATAAGCCTCCGCGCCCTCCGGCAGCGAGGACGCAAAGACCACGAAAATCACCACGTGGTTTTCCTGCTGCAGCGCGCTAATCTTCTCCTCCAACTCGGCCTTCTCCGAGTCCGAGAGCACCCCCGCCTCATCCGTCACCTTATCCGTGAGCGAGGCCGCCTCCGGCGCGGCAACAACGAAGTCCGCAGCCAAGGCCGGGCTAGCAGTGGCCAACCCCAGCACCAGGGCGGCGAGGGCGGCGCGTCCAATACGAGCAGCAGTAGTCATGCGCACCACGATACCTGCCACCCAACGCTAAAGTGGACAGGCAGTGAAGTACGTTATTGTCCTCGGCGCCGCGCAATACGACGGGCGCCCCTCCCGCATCCTTCGCGGCCGCGTGCGCTTCGCCGCCGAATACGCCACCGCGCACAACCTGCCCATCATCACGGTGGGCGGGAACTTGCCCGGCGATAGGTTCACCGAAGCCGGGGTGGCACGGGCCTTGCTTGACGACGAACCCCTCACCGTCACCGCCCTCGAAGAAGGCCTCGACACACGCAGCGAACTGGCCGCCGCACGCGAAAAACTTGGTGTGAGCGAGGCCGTCATCGTCACCGACCCGCTCCACCGCCTGCGCACCTTCCTCATCGCCCGCCAGGAAGGCATCCGCGCCACCGTGCTGGGCACGCCCTATTATCCTTCGCCGCGTTTTTCCATCCCGTGGTGGCGCTACCTGGCCCACGAAACCGGTGGTCTGGCTTACCTGGGCCTGCGCACCTTGCTGGGGGAGGAGCGCACCGAGGGCGTGCGCGCGGCCTTCTATCGCATCGAGCGCCTCATCCGCCCTAACCAGGCCCTGCGCCACCGCGTCATTGGCGCGAGGCAGACCCAGGACGGCCGGGACTCCGCCTAAGCTTAAAACCCGTGAGCTATACCTACCGCGTAGAAGACGTCGCCCGCCTCGCCTCCGAGTCGCCCAAAGGTTCGGCCCTGCTCAAAAGCGAGGAACACCGCGGCGCCTTCTCCAGGGACCGCGCCCGTGTGCTGCATTCTGCGGCCCTGCGCCGCCTGGCGGACAAGACCCAGGTCGTCGGCCCGCGCGACGGCGATACCCCGCGCACCCGGCTCACTCACTCCCTGGAGGTCAGCCAGATTGCCCGCAGCATCGGCGCCGGGCTAGGCCTCGACCCGGACCTGTGCGATATGGCGGGGCTGACGCATGACATCGGCCACCCGCCCTACGGCCACAACGGCGAGAATGCC
Source organism: Corynebacterium sp. HMSC056F09 (assembly GCF_001815785.1). Taxonomy (NCBI): domain Bacteria; kingdom Bacillati; phylum Actinomycetota; class Actinomycetes; order Mycobacteriales; family Corynebacteriaceae; genus Corynebacterium; species Corynebacterium sp. HMSC056F09. The sequence continues at coordinate 39,616 of NZ_KV821940.1, read as the reverse complement.
CTCAACGAGGTGGCCCTCGGCGGCTTCGAGGGCAACGCCCAGACCCTGCGTATCCTGACCAAGCTGGAGCCCAAGGTGGTCCTGGATACCCCGGCGGGCCTGCGCAGCTATGGCCTCAACCTCACCCGCGCCTCACTTGATGCCGCCTGCAAATACCCCTGGACCAAGACCAACCCGGATGGCACGACCAACCGCAAGTACGGCGCTTACGACGAGGACAACGACGTCCTGGAGTGGCTGCGCCAAGGCCACTCCGACCAGCGCAAGTCCATGGAGGCCCAGGTGATGGACTGGTCGGATGACATCGCTTATTCCGTCCACGACGTCGAAGACGGCATCATCTCCCGCCGCATCTCGCTCGGCGTGCTCTGGGACCTGGTGGAGCTGGCCAACCTCGCGGACAAGGGCGCCAAAGCCTTCGGCGGTACTGCCGACGAGCTCCTGGAAGCCGCCGACCGCCTGCGCCAGCTGGACGTCATCAATGCCATCGGTAACTTTGATTACTCCCTGCGCTCTTATGCCAATTTGAAGAAGATGACCTCCGAGCTCGTTGGCCGCTACGTCGGCGCCACCGTCTCCGCCACGCTGGCGGCCAACGACGGCCCGCTTGGCCGCATGTACGGCGACCTCGCCGTCCCACAGGGCGCGGTGGCGGAGGTGACCCTGCTCAAGACCATCGCCGTCCTCTACGTCATGGATGAGCCCGCCCATCTGGCCCGCCAAGACCGCCAGCGCGAGCGTATCTACCGCGTCTACGACTACCTGGTGGCCGGCGCGCCGGGCTCGCTGGATGCCACCTTCGCCCTGTGGTGGAAGCAAGCCGACACAGATCTGGAGCGTGACCGCGCCATCATCGACCAGATCGCCTCCATGACCGAATCCCGCCTAGAGCGCCTGGCCCAGCGCAGCGCCGATCTCTTCGGCTTCCTGAGCTAGCGCACGAGTGCGACGCCCTGGTCCTTCAGCACCATGCTGATCGGGGCCAGATCTTCCTCGACCATGTCGAAATCCGCGGCGATAATCGCCACGATATGCTGCTCCCGCAGGAAATCGGCCAAAGCATCGAGGTTGCGCGGCGCACCGGACTGGCAGCCGCGCAGGCGCCCAAGCGCGCCATAGAAGTCCTCGCGCGTACGGATGGGTTCAGTAATCAGGATGCGCTGCATGTCTTAGTCCTCCGCGTCCGGGATGCTGCAGAAGCTCTCGTAGTGGTCATCGGTGTAGTACCAGACATCCGGGTCGGTCTCGCTCCCGCCACCGGTGACAATCCGCTTGGCCCCGCGGTGCCCAATCCCCGGCGTTTCCACCGTGTATTCGCGGTAGTAATTCCTGTCCTGCTGCGGCAGCACGCCCTCATAGTTGCCAAAGCGCACGTTGTCATTATCCGGGTAGTCATAGGGGCCGCCCGCCAGGATATCGCTGGCCGTGTCATGCGCCTCCTGGGGCAAGGAATCCATGGAACAGGTGGGCAGGTCGGAGCCGCCCTGCTTGGCGACGTCCCCCTCATCCCCACCAGACGCACCAGCGGCAGCGGAAGACGGTGCTGCCTTCTGGTCCGCGCCATCGCTGGAGCCACCGAGGTCGATGCCGAAGTAGCCCGCGACGAGGACGAGAACCGCACCACCGATGAGAGCCGGCAGCGATTTTTTGGAGGGGGAGGATTGGGCCATGGCCCCCATCATTGCAGGTGCGGGGGCCGAAAAAGAAATCAAGAACGCGCACTTTTCCGATTCCCACATATGGGTTCTTCCAGGATGTGGGACTCGCGGCTCTTGCCCACCCAGCCGTGGGTACCTGTACCTTGCGTGGGCGGGGTAGTCTGTACGCATGGCACGAGGCAGAATTCCGGACAGCGACATCCAAGCTATCCGCGAACGCGCGCCTATTGATGAGATCGTGGGCGAATACGTCCAGCTCAAGCCCGCTGGCTATGACTCTTTGAAGGGCCTGAGCCCCTTCAAAGATGAGAAGACCCCATCCTTCCACGTGCGCCCGCAGCGCGGCTACTACCACTGTTTCTCCACCGGCAAGGGCGGGGATGTCTTCAGCTTCCTCATGGAGATGGAGCAGGTCTCCTTCCCGGAGGCGGTCGAAGCTGTGGCCCAAAAGATTGGCTACCACATCAACTACCAAGGTGGCTCCACCGGTGCGCGCGATGAAAAACCCGGAACGCGCCGTCGGCTCATCGCCGCCAACAAGGCCGCGCACGAGTTCTACCGCCAGCAGCTAGAAACCCCGCAGGCCGCCGCCGGGCGCGAGTTCCTCCTCGACCGCGGCTTCTCCAAGGAGATCATCTACGAGTTCGAGTGCGGCTATGCCCCGGAGGGCTGGGATACCGCCACCAAGCACCTGCTGCGCATGGGCTTTTCCTTTGAGGAGCTGGAAGCCGCCGGCATTTCCAAGATGGGCAAGCGCGGTCCCATCGACCGCTTCCACCGGCGCCTGCTGTGGCCCATCAAGGACTTATCCGGCAACGTCATCGGCTTTGGCGCACGCAAGCTTTACGACGATGACAAGCTGGGCAAGTACATGAACACGCCCGAGACCATGCTCTATCACAAGTCCAAGGTGCTCTTCGGCCTGGATTTGGCCAAGCACAACATCGCGGAGCAACACCAAGCCGTGGTGGTGGAAGGCTACACGGACGTCATGGCCATGTACGCCGCGGGTGTGAAGACCGCCGTGGCCTCCTGCGGCACCGCCTTCGGCGCGGACCACCTGCAAGTCCTGCGCCGCCTGATGCTGGATGATTCCTACTTCCACGGCGAGCTCATCTACACCTTCGACGGCGACGAGGCCGGCCAGAAAGCCGCCATGCGCGCCTTCGAGGGCGAGCAGAAATTCACCGGCCAGTCCTTCGTCTCCGTGGCCCCCGACGGCATGGATCCCTGCGACCTGCGCCTTGCGCGCGGCGATGCCGCCGTGCGCGACTTGGTGGCGGACCGCATCCCCATGTTCGAGTTCGTCATCCGCTCCGTCATCTCAGATTTCAGCATCGACTCTGCCGAGGGCCGCCTCCAGGCCCTGCGCCGCGCCGTGCCCGTCGTGGCCCAAATCCGGGATCAACCCCTGCAGCGCGAATACGCCCGCCGCCTAGCCGGCTGGGTGGGCTGGCCCAACCCGGAGGAAGTACTCCAGCAGGTCCGCCAAGAGGCCCGCAAGCCCAAGAAAGAACAGCGCCCGCGCTTTGCCTCCTTGGAGGAGACCGCCTCTGCGCCCGCGCAAACCAACGCCCCAGTCATACACATCCCCGGTCCCCGCGAGCCGCACCTATGGCCGCAGCGCGAGGCCCTCAAGCTGGCACTGCAATACCCGCAGATCGCCGGCAGCTACTTCGACGGCATTACGGAGGATGCCTACTCCAACGAGGCCTACCGCACCGTCCGCCGCGCCATCTCCACCCTCGGCGGCGTCACCGCCGGCGCTGAGCAACCTGGCGTGGAATGGCTGGCCGCCGTGGCCGGCGAGATGCCGGATCTCATGGCCCGCAATTTCGTCTCTGAGCTCGCCGTGGAACCCATCAAGCTGGGGGAGACCGGCAACCCCGATACCGACCTTGAGGCCTACGCCGATTCCGTGCTCTCCCGCCTCCAGGAAGCCCGCGTGGGCGACCAAGTCGCCCAACTCAAAGCACAGCTTGGCCGCATGCGCCCCTCCGACGACGAGGAGTCCTACAACTCACTCTTCGCCGACCTCGTCGCCCTCGAGCAAGCCCGCCGCGAGCTTAACGACCGTGCCTTCCGCGGCGTGCGCTAACCGACGCCCACGCTAATCCGCAGCCACGCGCACGCGCATCATCGGTGCATCACATTAACGCGCGCTGTGTCGCGCGTTAATCTTTGTCCGGTTCGTAAATCCGATCCGGCTGCACCCCATCCGTGGCACCACTGGTGCCCCGCTTGCCGCGGCGCCCCTTGTTGTAGTCCTTGAGCTCGCGCATGCGCGGCTCCGGATCCAAGCGGTTGGCCACGGCCTTGCGCGCGGAGCGCACCGCGGCCTTGGTGGCGGGGGAGTTCACGGCCTTTTCATAAGCGCCCTTAATTTGGTGGTAGCGCTTGCGCCCAGCCTTGGTTCCAAAGACGTATCCGGCGGCAGCACCCACAACAAATTGGATCATTGGAAACTAGTCATCCCCTTACTTCAAGCCGGCGCAGCGGCCAGCGTTTGCGTACAACGTACGGGCAACGTGCAATTCTCACGATCAGCCTACCTGCCCAAGCCCACCGGTGCGGGTGGCAGTGCAGCCGTGGGGCGAATAGATATTGTGCGAACTCTTCCCAAAGACCATTCGCTTCGGTTAACTTAAGTTCTGTGGAGAGTTCGAAGCGTACGCACGCGGTCTCGGCAGCCGTGGCGATGTCAGCGCTATTAACAGCCAGCGTGGCGGCAACTGAGCCGCGCGTGGCTGCTTTCGAAGAGCCACGGGAAGTCACCGTCAGCGAGGACTAGCGGAAGCCAGCAGCACGAAACTATCCACGTTCTCCTGGGATTTCGCGAGAACACTGCGTGCACAGGCGGGTGTCGGGGAAGATGATAAGGTGCATGTAGTTTTGAACTAGGTCAACGGAAGCACATTCCCCTTCCTTCCCTTTTTCTCAGAGAATGGGATCCGGTCAGTCCCCTTCGTATGGAAGAATTGACGTGTCTTTACTTCTCTAAATCCAAGGAGAGCAATGCCCCTACCGAAAATCATGACTGTCTACGGAACCCGTCCGGAGGCAATCAAGGTAGCTCCCGTCATCACAGCCTTGGAGAAGGACGAGCGCTTCGAATCGGTTGCTGTCTCCACCGGCCAGCACCGCGAAATGCTGGAGCAGGTCAACACCATGTTTGGTATCAAGCCGAAGTTGGACCTTCACCTGATGAAGCCCGGGCAGAGCCTGAATGAGATTGTCTCCCGCGCGCTCATGGGGCTGGATGAGATTATCGATGCCGAACAGCCCGACCTCATCATTTCCCAGGGCGATACCTCCACGGCCATGACCGCAGCACTGGCGGGTTTCCACCGCGGTGTGAAAATCGTGCACTTGGAGGCGGGCCTGCGCACCGGGGACATTCATTCGCCCTTTCCGGAAGAGGCCAACCGCAAGCTCATCGGCCAGGTCACGGAACTGCACCTCGCGCCGACAGCAGGGTCGATGGAGAACCTGCGCCGCGAGAACGTGCGCTCCAAGGACATCGCGGTCACCGGCAATACCGTCATCGACGCCTTGCTGGAAGCTGCAAGCTGGGATACCGAGTTCGAAGACCCCGCCGTCCAGGAAGCGGCTCAGTCAGCCAAGCGCCTTGTCGTCGTCACCACGCACCGCCGCGAAAACCTTGAGGCCATGAAGGAAATCGGCCGAGCGGTCAAAGATTTGGCAGAGAGCTATCCGGACATCAACTTTGTTTTGCCCCTGCACCTCAACCCGAAGGTCCGTGGCGCCGTGCTGCCGGAGGTTGAGTCCTTGCGCAATGTCATCATCACGGATCCGCTACCATATGACCAGTTCACCAAGCTTCTGGACCGCGCGACCATCATCTTGACAGACTCCGGTGGAGTTCAGGAAGAAGCCCCGGCTCTGGGCAAGCCGGTCTTGGTCATGCGCCAAAACACCGAGCGCCCCGAAGCCGTTGTGGCCGGCACCGTGAAGCTTGTGGGCACCAACCGCAGCCTCATCGTGGCGGAGGCTAAGCTGCTCCTTGATGATGATGCTGCCTACGAGGCCATGGCCAACGCCGTCAACCCCTACGGCGACGGCAAGGCTGCCGAGCGAGCTGTGGCAGCTATCGCTGAGCTCCTTGGAGTAGGGGAGCGCCTGCCCGATTTCTCTCCCGAGATCGAGTCCTAACAAGACCCCAGGAACCAACGAATAAGCGCGGCGAAGCGCTCAGCACTTTTCGTCGCGCTTAAAAGAGTGCTTCCACGTAAAATCAAGACATGGAATCACGAGACATCAAATGCACGAACTCTGAGCGCACCACCGCTTCACAGGTGTTGGCGGATGCGATGTCGGTAGGCCAGCTCAGCGTCACTGAATTCGAGGAGCGCTCTAGCCGCTGCGCCGATGCCACGACTCGCGGCGAATTGGTTGACCTTGTCGCCGACCTTATCGAGGCCCCAGAAACAGTCCTCTTTGGCAGTCATCAGGTAGCACGTCAACGGTCAAAAGAGGTCAAGACCGCTAATCAAGGAGCAGTCACCGCTGTTGACCAGGCTTTAGCCCAAGTGGAACCCTCTGCGCAGGGTGCGCAGGGGCTCTCCCTCGGCATCTTTGGCGGCAGCACTGTGCGCGGCATTCCCATCGCCGCTCATCACACCACGATGGGAATCTTCGGCGGCACCGATGTAGACCTTCGCGGTGCTTCCCTCAAAGAACACGTCACGACAATCCAAGCGGTCGGGGTATTCGGCGGCGTCGATGTGTGGGTCCCAGAAGGATTCCGCGTTCGTGTCAACGGAGTCGGCCTCTTTGGCGGCCATGACATCAAGGTCGAACGTGGCGCCATCGACCCCGCAGACCTGTCTTCCAGCGCCCCTGAGGTAGTCGTCAACTGCTTCAGCTTGTTTGGTGGGGTAGATGTGCACGTGGTGAAGCGGTAGGAATCAGCTAAATGCTGATTTCCACTTCTCTTAGAAAAGCAAGAAGGTCGATGCAGCGCACCCCAAAATGATCGGCCACATCAGGGATCTTGACGTGTTTCCGTGAATCAGGGGCTGCGCGCACCTCATTAGTCACAATCGTTGCGTCGTGCCTGAGAGCGGAAGCTATCAGCCACGAATCCGCTGCGTCCATGAACACGTTGACAGCTCTGTCCTTGTAGCGTGGTTGACGTTCGTCCGCGACCCAGCGGACCACATCCGTATATAGCGCAAGCTCATTGGCATCAGTGCTCACGATGCATTGCGGATCTATGTGTTTCAGATACCAACCGAGAGTTGGATCCTTCCACTCTTTCATTTCCTTATCGACGGTCTTGTGGAAATAGGAATCACCCCTGAAAATCGGTTCTTCAAGCTGAACCCACAAAGAGGGAAACACATCGCGTGGATAGACAGATGCCACTGTCCCGATAAAGTTCGTGTCGATTAAATACACGCTAACTGGCCCTCCATTCAGCAGAGGGGGAGTGCGCAATAAGTTTGCTTAGGCTGTCAGCAGTTGCAGCTCCAAGGAGTTGAGCAGCTTCTTTCTGCGGAATTTTCCCTGCAACAGCCGCGTAGGTTACGGCATCGAAGAATCGATTTCCCACGCGAGCTTTTACCACACGGTGCCGCGCCGGGCCGCCTTTATTTGACGAGGAATCCGTGGCTTGGACCGGTTGTGATGAAACGAGAGGAAGGAGTGTGGAAGCCTCACTCCTATCAATGACGTTGAGGTGCACCAGTCTCCACAGGGCGGCTTCTTGGCTCATCCCTGACTTGCGGGAAAGAGTTTTGACGCTTTCGAATGAGGAATCACTTGGCGAAACCGTGCTCAAGACGACCTGAGCTGGGGCAAGGAAACTTGCGGCAAAGCGATTACACCAACGCTCAATATCGCGGCTTTCCCCGTGATCTGAGATTCCCGGCTGGCCTAGAACCACGTGTCCTAGTTCGTGCGAAAGGCTGAAAAGCTGGGCGGTCTTACTGTCACGGGTGTTGATAAATATCAGAGCATAGGGTGCTTGGATAAGCGTGAACCCACGAAACTCATCGATGCTCAGCGGACGGGTGGTGCTGCTTTCGACAATTGAATTGCGAGACACCAAAACACCTGAGTCCTCAAGAGCGGAACAGAGAGTTTTCACTTTGTCAGGGCCGTGTAGAAAAGCGTCTACGGCGAGCCCGAGGACTTCTTTCGTTCGAGCGGCTATAGCCTCTGGGCTGTTACTCGCATCAGCGCATCCAAGGAAGGGAGGACCATCGATGCCCTCTTCCTCGGCGAAATCGGCGTACCAATCAAGGCGGGATTCCGAAGTAGCCAAGGTTTCCTCAAGGTTCGGGCTGAAAGTCTCAAGGGAGAGGTTTCGAACCGTCCGAAAATCCGGAACGGAAATCCTAGACTCGCTCGGGGATTGCAGGAGAAGACGGCCGAAAGGAATCTTAGCTTTCTTGGCGAGGTCCTGCGCCTGATTCAAAGTTGGCTGCGAAGTATTTTCAACCCATTCCCTAATCCGCGGAAAATCCTTCACCAGCTCGTCGAGACTCAGACCAGTCCGTTCAATTGCCCAATCGAGCACAGCCGGCTCAATGGTCACTCGTACTGTCGTCATTGTCCCTCTTAGGTTTCTGCTGCTTGAAAGCTTGTTACGTTGTGGATGGGGCACTTCGTTGTGATGGGTACAGCTTAGTGGAAGCTTGGAGGGCAAGCACGGGTTTGCGAGGCCGTTGGGGCCAACCGGGGGACATTTGAAAACGAGAGCACCCCCACTAGTTAGCATAAAAGCAGGTCAGTGGGGGTGATTTATGTGCTCCTCCAACTGGGCTCGAACCAGTGACCCTTCGATTAACAGTCGAATGCTCTGCCAACTGAGCTATGGAGGAATATGTGTGGGTTGCTTGAACAAAGGCTTGCTCGCTGCAACGAGATGTAACTATATAAGGTCTGCCGTGTTCAATACAAATCGCCAGCGCAACCCGCTTTTTTAAGCGGTCCAATGTGGCATCTTTCAAGTCTTCACCCAAGCAAAGCTAGACTGTCCGTCAGATATCACTCGCAGGGAAGAGGTAGAGGTTTCTTCATGTTCGTTGGACACACTCGCTTTAGTCTCTTCGTTCCCGATTCGGCGTCGTGGCGTGCGAGCAACGAGGAGTCCGGGTTCTCGGAAGACGAGTACCGCGATTACCTCTACGACGATGCACGCCTGTCGTTGCGCACGGACATTTTTCTCAACCACACCGTGCCAACACTTGCGAAAGCCGCCGAAGGTTTCGACGTGAAGCACGTTGTCTCCTTCTCTGAGTCCTTACCGCAGAAGTTCAAGGAGCAGCTGCAGGAGGCAGCGGACAGCTTCGACATAGTGCACCTCGATGAGCTTCCTGATGGTGATAGCGGGTGGACAGCGGTGCGTCGCTACGTTCAAGAAATTGGGTTTAAGGGAACGTTTGGGCGCTACCGGCTAGACGACGATGACGTCTTGTCCGCTCACTATTTCCAAACCACTGCGCCCTATATCAAGCCGGAGTTTGAAGGCATGCTCGTCAGCATGCCGCTCGGCATTGAAGCGGTCTATGCGGATGGTCAGTTCTTCCACCTGCGTGAGGCCCACACACCGATGAATTCGATGGGTTTAATGTCTATCTGCTCCGTGAAGGAAGACGGCACCGTCGTGGAACCCCAAAGCGGGCCGCACGATAAATCAGACCGATATGCGCCAGTGATTTTGGACGCCGCCCAGGTGGGCTACTTGCGCGCGATCCACGCGGGCCAGGACAACGCCATGCGCCATGATCCAGGCGTGGTCATGGCACGCCTCATGGAGAACATGGCGGCGTTCCCCCCATTTACGGATGTCGCTGCCCTTGAAGCGGCCTTTCCCACGGTGGCCAAGCAGATGCAGAGCACAAGCACGCCGCTGAGCATTGACGACACCGTTGGCGGTGGTCAGCACTATCTTCTGCAGCCCGCCAGCGGGGATGTCAGCTTTGTCATCCACGGAGAATCAGAGGGGGAACTTGATAATGAGCTCCTTGTGAGCCTGTGGATCGAGGATTCCCGTGGGCGACGCGTTCCCTCCTATAAGACAGTCGAGGGGTTTGCTGCCTCCAATAACCCCAGCATCGGACATTTCGCGTACGTTCCCACGGAGAGCGGAACCTTTCGGACCCTGGTGAGCCTTCATTTGGAGCACGGCTACGTCCTTCGCGGCTATCGTATTCTGGCGCAGAGTGAGCGCGCCAAGGAGGTTTGGGTCGCAAAGATCGTCATGCAGCAGCGAGGCGGTAAGGCACGCTTCGTCAGCGCTGAAGATTGGGAATCAGCTCGGAGTCAAGGCGTACGCGGCCTAGTTGATCAAGCCATCGACAGCGTTTACCAGAACCGAACGAGCATCGTGGCTAACGTGCGCAGCGTTCTCGGGGAGAACCGTGCTAACAAAGTCATCGCGCGCTTAGATCAGCTGAACAAGAAGCTACGCAACTAGGGGTGACCCTAGTCTGAGTTGGCAAACATCTCGTCCTCGAAAAGCTGCTCCCAATCGCCAGCTAGTGATGCTGCGTAGCCGAGAATGCCAGTGAGAAGCATCTGTGGAGCAGGTGCATGACCTTCGCCCCAATCTCCGAGGAGGAGCCTCCACTGCTGCGGGCGCTCGGCTACTGCCTGGGACCACGGCAGATAATGCTGGGTGTAGTGCAGCTCGTCATCTTCGTTTTGAAGGTAAGCCACGTAGTTCTCGAAACCCTTGCCGTATTCAGTAACCAGGTCGAAGGTCATGGTGGTCTCGGAAAGCTTCCGGCTGCTCCAGCACTTCTTGCGATACGCCTTTACCTGCGGCTCAAGGTAGCGCCCAATATGGGTTTGGGGGTTCGACACCACGGCCAATGAACCGGGGAAGCGGCGCGAGAAATACAGCGCGGCAAACCCACCGGCTGATGCCCCGAAAAAAATTGTCTTCTTCCCCAGATCCTCGACAGGTGCATCGGGATGGAAACTAGCGAAAACATGAGTCAGGCAGGAAGTGAGATCATCCTGAAATGGTCGCGTCTCATCCCCTGTGAACCACCCAATACTTGCGCCCCGGTCGAGCGATGGATCGGAGATGTACACCACGTTCGCATCAACGCCTTCAACCATCTGCCTCCCAATGAAGACAGGGAGAGTGGTCTTCGTCGGGTCGATGGCCGCGTGAAACAACACGATAGTGACATCCGCGCCGCGATCCTCAACGAGCACATCCATGAATGCGGCACCATAGCGAATCGAAATGGCCTCGGCTTCCTCGGAAGAGCTGGCGGGCACGGGGGAGCTGAGAAACTCCTCGACAGAGTCGAAAAAAGTCGTTGAAGCGCCGTAGCGCGCATAGTTTCTCCTCAGTGCCATAGCCGCCTACTGTAGTCGCACACGCAGCACACCTGGGAATGCTCACTCAAGGGGTGCAGGAAAGAAATATGGACTGAGACAAAACACCGACATCGGCCCATTCGACCGCAAGCCGGTAACCATCACCGTGCTACCGTAATTGGCAGCGAACTTATAGAAAGGCGGACATGGTTCCGAACAAAACCGATTCCCGTGCCTTTGGCAAGGTCAGCGTCGTTGGTCTTGGCTACATCGGTCTTCCTACCGCGGCGTTCATAGCTTCCAAGGGAATCCCCGTAGTCGGCATCGACGTGAATCAGGATGCCGTGGACAGCATCAACGCCGGCACGGTGCCTTTCTTCGAACCAGGCTTCGGGGAGCTGCTTGCAAGAGTCGTCGAGGATGGAACTCTATCGGCCCAGACGGAACAGATCGATGCCGATGCCTACATTGTCTGTGTTCCCACTCCATTTCGTGAGGACCACAGCGTAGACATCAAGTACATTCGTGCGGCATCCGAAGCGCTTGCTCCTTACCTGAAACCCGGTGCACTTGTAGTGCTCGAGTCCACCTCACCTCCTGGAACCACAGAGGATATGGCCAAGCATCTCATTGAGCTGCGCCCTGACCTGTCCCTCGATGACGAGGATGAGAACGCCATCTTTGTAGCCCACTGCCCGGAGCGCGTTCTTCCCGGCAAGATCATGGAGGAGATGGAGAACAATGACCGCGTCATTGGCGGCCTGACCCCGAGGGGCGCCCAGCTTGCCCGGGACCTCTATGCCACCTTCTGCACCGCAGACCTGCTTGTCACTAATGCCACGACCGCTGAGATGGCAAAGCTGACGGAAAACTCCTTCCGCGATGTCAACATCGCCTTTGCCAACGAGCTATCCCTTATTTGTGACCGCCTCGGAATTGATGTCTGGGAGCTCATTGAGCTGGCCAACCACCACCCGCGCGTCAACATCCTGCAGCCTGGGCCGGGCGTGGGCGGACACTGCATCGCCGTCGACCCGTGGTTCATCGTCTCCGCTGCACCCGAAGAGGCAAAGCTCATCCAAACGGCACGCAACGTCAACGATGGAAAGCCGCAGTGGGTCATTGACCAGGTTCTCAAGGCCCTTGAAGGAAAAGATAATCCCGTCGTTGCTGCCCTCGGCATCGCCTTCAAGAACGATATCGATGACCTGCGTGAATCGCCGTCCCTCGAGATCGTCAAACGCCTCGCTGTGGATAACCCGCAGCTAGACATCCGCGTTGTCGAGCCCAACGTGGAGGCATTGCCACCGGTGCTGAGCAACCTTTCGAATCTGACGAAGCAGGACACGGAGGAAGCCATTGCGGCTGCCGACGTCGTCCTTCTCCTAGTCAACCACCGACAGTTCGTCGGTCTTGATCAATCTCTGCTCGAGGGCAAGACTGTCATCGATACCAAGGGCATTTGGCGCTAAATTAAGCGGTTAGACTAGCCACTCACCATCACTTGAAAGCCAGGAGGCAGCACGAAGCGTGAGGATTCTCGTTCTCTCTCAATACTGGGCTCCCGAGAATGGAGTTCCGCAGCGCCGCTGGTCGTGGTTGTCCAAGATTCTGGTGCAGGCGGGCCATGAGATACTCGTCATCGCGCCACCGCCGCACTATCAACGCCGTCTCGGTTTGAAACAGTGGTTCTCTCGCAGAAACGTCCTAGGCGCTAACGACCTTGAAGAAGGAAATTCAGGGGAGAAGATTTTGCGTTCGGGCTTTTTTCCCGCGGGACCTTCGCTTACTCACCGAATCCTTAACCAAGCCTCTGTTGCTGCATCAATGCTCTTAATGCTGGTGACCAAACGCAGGCACTTCCGGGAATTCAAACCTGACCTCGTCATCGGCACCGTCCCAGCGCTTCCCACTGCTATGGTTACCCATATCGTTGCTTCCACGCTCCGAGCGCCCTACATCATTGATTTGCGTGATGCCTGGCCGGAATTGCTGAAAGAAAAGGGTGATTGGAATTCCGGTACCGGTAAGCGCTCTGTGCGGGAGATCGTTCTTACCAAGGGTCCGTTCCAGCTGCTGACAGCGTTGACTGAGCGTGCTATGAACCGCGCACTCCACCGCGCGGATGGCATCATGACGACTTCGCAGGATCTTACTGAGTATATGGAGAAAGACGATGCGGATAGGGGAGCGGAAGGCAAGCGCCACATCCGGACGGTGCGTAATGTATTTCCCCCCAAGACCGAATTCATCGCTAGTGACAAGTCGCAGCGTTCCTCTTCAGAGCTTAATGTTCTGTACGCCGGAACTGTGGGGCGTGCACAGAAAATCGATAATGCGGTGAAGGCCGTGAAGATCGCACAAGACCGCGGTTACACTATCAATCTGCGCATCGTCGGCGACGGTGCCACGTGGCATGCCACAAAAGCTACGATGGAAGCTCTCGGCATTAACGCGACTATCGAGCATCGAGTGCCTGCTGACGAACTGCAGATTATCTACGAATGGGCGGATACGGCTCTAGTCCACCTGACCGATTGGGAGCCACTCAACCGCACGGTGCCGTCCAAGACCTATGAGTTGATGTCCTTAGGTGTCCACACCACTGCAGTGGTGCAGGGGGAAGTGGCCCGAATCGTTGAGGATCTCGGTGCAGGAATCGTGGTGCCACCAGAGAATCCCGAGGCGCTTGCGGAGGCATGGACAACGCTTATCGACGATCGCTCGAAGCTCACCGTTTCCCAGTCTGGGCGCAAGTGGGTCGCCAGCCAGCGCGATGAGGTAGTACCCGAAGCCCTACTGGGAATCGTCACCACCGTGACCGGACAGCAGGCCAAGGCGTAGCGTGGGAAGAAGGAACACCAGTGCGTATTTCGTCTCTTAAGAGTTTTCCTCCCGTGGACTCCGACTACGCTGTGCTGTTGGAATCCTCTGAAATTCCCCACGTTTTGCCCCCGGCTGCAGGCTCGGTAACTTTCTGCTTCACTAGGGACCAACTCGCAGATGTCGATCCTCTTCCAGTAGTGCTGTTAGACATTCAACCGGATATGGCTATGGATATCCTTCGGAGCTATGTGGATACGGGCCGCCGCATCGAGTATTGGTCTCCACGAACGGATTCGTCGAATCTTCGCCAGCTCGTCGCAGATTACACCGGCGAGCACATGTCCGTTGCCGGGGTCAACCTCAGTGATGGCTGGGTTCAAGTGCGTATTGAGCAGGCGAAAAATGGGGACCGCTCTAGTGAGGATTGGCTTGAAGGGCTTACGGTTGCTGCGACTCCGTCCACGGCTCCTCAAGAGCCGGTCACTCCTGCCGCAACCGCCGTGACATTGCGAAGCTTACTCATTTCGCGAGTCACGCCTCTGGCTAAGCCTTTCAAAAAGTACTTGCCGAGTTCAATAGTAATTCTGATGTATAAGGTTCTGGAGAGAATTCGATGAGCTTCTATGATCCTGGTATTTCAGTTGTCATCCCGTCCTTCGTCTCTGGTGGCGTGGACACAGACGGAACGAATCTTGTAGAGATGAACCTCTATTCTGCTCTCGCTTCGCTTGCAAAGCAGAGCATTAGGAAAGATCTCGTCGAAGTCCTCCTCATACTCAACGGCGACGGAGTTTCTTCAACACAAGCAAGCACTTCGCGCGAATTTGACCAAGGACTCACTAGCCAGTTTCCCGAGTTGAACATACGAATACTGCGCAGTCTTACCCCAGGGGCCGGTCGTGCTCGTAACCTTGGCATAGCATCCGCACGCCGACGTTTCATCACGTTCCTCGATGACGATGACACCCTTCAGCCAAACTATCTCGAAACTGGCCTTGAGAATGCCGACGACGGCGCTATCACTCTCTTGCCCATCGTCGACACCACCGACGGAGCGTCTACCCAGGACAACTCCCTCAACGCCCGCATCGCGACGTTGCGCGGTACGGCGGTCCCAGTTGCCACCGCGCCGTGGGCGCTTGGCTTCAATGCCAGCAAAATCATTCCGACAGCACTAGCCCAGCGCTATCGCTACGATGAGTCACTCCGCTCCGGCGAGGATGTGGCGTATTTCGCGAATTTCCTCAGAACGCCGGGGCTGCTTCTTCACACCCCGCAGGCGAGGGAGGAGACTGCCTACGTGCGCTCAATTCGCCCCGACTCGGTTTCACGCCAACGTGAGAGTTTTGATTTCAACGTGGTGCAGCGTCTGGAATGCATTGCCAAGCTCCGAGACATCGAGGAAGCAAACCGCAAGCAGCGCGCACTAGAAAAGCTTGAGCAAGCCCAGTTCGGTTTCGTGGAGAACTATCTCACAGCACACCCGGGCGAGGTGCAGCGCGCAATTGACACCGCCGTAGATGTCGGCGTTCCGGGTTTGAATTGGGAGAACCTCCGCCAGGAAAGGGCTAGCCGCCTGGTGTTTTCATATTGCTTTCCTCCCTACGCTGACACCTCAGCCAATGTCACGGCGAAGGTGATCAGGAATGATGCAGAGCTTGTTGACGTCTTCTATGCCAACATGCAGCGCGTTCGAGGACGTGACGATTCAACCAGGTTGATTGTCGATCCCTACCTGATCCATGCCGAGGAGATCGATGTCGTGTCCTCCTTCGCGCATTGGGGCGCGATTTGCTCCTACGCACGCCAGGCCGCACGCAAAGCAAGCAAACGGGCTAGAAAACAGGGCGGCTATGAGTCGATGTACTCCCGCGCCCTATGGTCTGGCTCGCACGTCGCCGCTGCGCTGTTCAAAGACAAGCACCCGGGGACGCGATGGGAAGCAGAATTCTCCGATCCTTTGAGCGTCGGTGTGGATGGCACGCCCCGTCCGGGCGAGCTAACGAGGGGTATCACAACTCATCAACTGCGGAAGATGGTCGAGCACTCTGACTGGTCGGGACTCTCGTACATAACTCACTTCGAGCTCACCGAGCTTGTCACCCTTCTTTATGCAGATGAGGTGATTTTTACCAATGCCAATCAGCAGCAGGTGATGCTGGAGCGCTATTCGGAGGATTTCCAATCTTTCATTCGGGAAAAATCGACCATCCGCCACCATGCTGTCCCGACGGCGGAAATGTACCACTTGGTGATGTCGGACTATATCGCCGACCCAGAACGCATCAACATTGCTTACTTCGGAAATTTCTACGCCAACCGCGGCATAGGAGATGTCTTGACCGCGCTTGCGGAGCATCCACGGCGCGAGAAGTTTGTCCTGCACATCTTCACCTCGAGTCCGGAAAAGCTGAGACGACAGTTGTGGGGGAACCCAGCGGCTGGCAATGTCCGGATCAACGGTTACGTTCCCTACCTGGAGTTTCTTAACGTTTCCACGAATTTTGACGCCTTGGTGGTCAACGACACCGACACGGTGGGAACAGCATTCAGTGTCAATCCATTCTTGCCTTCGAAATACGCCGATTACGTCGGGAGCGGAACAGCCGTGTGGGGCATCGTGGTCGAAGACTCGCCGCTATCCAAGCTGCCTTTGACGTATCGCATGGCTTCGGGTGATTCTGCACAGGCAGGCAAGGTGCTAGACGAACTTCTTGGGAAGTCTGAGTAGAATACTCGTTAGTAAAACTCGGTCTGCGTGAAGTAGGCGCTTCCTTTGATAGGCCGAGAGTGGACACACTAGTGTCATATCACTCGAAAACCGATGAAGGAATGGAAGGGCTGATGCATGTGGCACGCCATAAATGGCGAAGCTCCAAAACTGCACAACGCGGAGTTGAAGAGCTCAATGCCCAGGTTGCCCGGCATGAGGGCCGGGTGCAGATAGTAAACCCAGAGGGGCTGCACCCCTTGGCTACCCGCCCGACGCTGCGTGAGTACATTTCGCAGCTGTGGGCACGCCGTTTCTTCATTACTGCGGATGCTCGGGCAAAGGCACTGCGAACCACTCGTGATTACCGTCTGTGGCAGTTATGGCTCGTTCTCAACCCGCTCTTTGATGTAGCTCTGTACGGGTTCCTTTTCGGCATGCTCTTGAAAACCTCCAGGGGCATTGAGAACTTCATCGGCTTTCTCTTTATCGGCATTATCTTTATGTCGATGATGACGGGGCTGATGAATTCTGGTATCAGTCTCATGCAGTCTTCGCGCTCCATGATCCGCGCATTCCAGTTTCCACGTGCATCTATCCCTTTTTCGACGACTCTACGGTCGATGATCGATAACGTCTTACCCGCCATCGTGGCGCTGTTAGCGGCTTTCCTTTTTCAGTGGGGAACGTGGCCCTCATGGACATTGATACTGGTAGTGCCGCTTTTCATATTGATCCATATCTTTGGATGCGGGCTCATGATGATCACAGCGCGCCTTACAGCCCAGGTTCCTGAAGCAAAAACCATTCTGGGGCTTGTGACTCGCGGCCTATTCTTCTTATCCGGTGTGATGTTTTCCATCGATAGGTTCGCCGAGCACTCAGCTGTTCACCAAGTCATGTCAACCAATCCGTGCTACATCTTCCTTACTGCAGTGCGTGATGCTTCGATTTATCGCACCGCGCCTAGTCTCGCGACCTGGGGAGAGCTTGTGGCCTGGAGCGTAGGAGCCTTTGTGCTTGGTTTTATCTTCTTCTGGAGGGCAGAGGATAAGTATGTTCGACTCGTCTAAGTTGCCTGCAGCACCTGGTGAGTACCTCGAAACGAAAAAGAAGGTCACGGATGAGAAAAGCGAGGACCAATCGCGGGAAAGCTATTTAGAAGAACCATCTGGCGCTGAACCACCGGCGCAGTTGCAATCTGACCTCGATATCAATTACGTGGAGCGGGCGAATGTTGTCGTAGACAACGTGTCCAAACGCTACGTGATTAGTCAGGGCCGCTCCTCAGATGCGAGCATGACGCGTGTCAGCCGCGGAAAAACTGTCGTTGATGCAATCGTTAATGCTTCGCTCATCGCGCTACCTGGTGAATCGATCGGCATTATTGGACTTAACGGCTCAGGAAAATCGACGCTATTGAGCATGATTGCCGGTGGTCTAGCCCCAACATCGGGACGGATACTGACGCGCTCCCAACCCACGCTCATGGGCGTGTCCCCGGCTCTTCAGCCTGATCTGTCCGGGGAGCACAATATTTACCTGGGCTGCTTGGCTCTGGGAATGAGTCCTGCCGACGCGAGGGCGCAAATCCCTGAGATCGCGGAGTGGACCGAACTCGGTGATGCGATTAAGCGACCGATGAAAACATACTCGTCCGGTATGTCAGCACGCTTGTCTTTTGCAATTTCGACAGCAGTGAGGCCAGACATCCTCATGATTGATGAAGCCCTGTCCACTGGTGATGCCGCCTTCGGTGCAAAGGCTAGCGCCCGAATGCGCGAGCTCCTTGAGCGCGCCGGAAACCTGTTCTTGGTTTCGCACGCCATCAAGGAAATCGAGAACAACTGCAACCGGGCAATCTGGATCTCAAAGGGGCGCATCATCGCTGATGGCTCAACGGATACAGTGGCGGGACAGTATCACGAATGGGCAAAACTCATGGGCAGGGAAGATAAGCAGCCTGCGCACGACTTTCTCGCAGAAGTCACGGCTGCTTACCGGCCACCTATGGTGCTCCTAGAGAAGCCACTCGGCGGTGAACAGTAGGGTGCGAAGCGTTCAAAGTCGTGCCGGTGAAAACCATCTGAACGTCGTGTGCAGCATGTATTTAGCAACTTTCATACACACAAAGGATTGACTTTCATGGGGCTTGATTTCTTTCGCCGAGGACGGGGACTGACTCTCTTAGCTGCTGGTACCGGTGTGCTGCTTATCGCTGCCATTGTGGTGGGGGAGGGGCTTGCTAGTCGTGTATTGCTTGTTGGTGCAGCACTATTGGGTGTCTTTTTTGCTGCCATGTCGATTTCAGCGCGGAAGCATGCGGAGGGATTAATCAAGGAATCTCTTCGCCGTAGCGTTCGCCTTCAGAAGCAGCTCAAGAGCCTATCTGACGCTGCCCAAGAACAGAATCGACTGGCTGAACGGCAACCATTGAATACACTCACCGCAGGCTTTACTGATAAGGAAGAGAACCAAGGACGGCATCCTCACAGTGTTTTTGCGCCGGCCACCATCCCGGCGTCACGCATCATCGCGCGCCCGACTGCGCACACTGCTGGACGTATTGCAGCCGATCAGGAGATGAATGAGGATAGCGCCGATGTGCTGCATACCCTCATGAATGCGCCGTCCGACGCATGGACGCGAAAGGTCGAAATTATCGGATCCCCCTGCGTGGAGGAATGTCTGCGCGAAGTTGCGGAAGTAAGTCGAATCCGCGCCCCACACCTTTTGGGAAAACCAGATCCAGATGCCAGCCACCTTATCGTGGACGAAAACCAGCTTGAACGTGGCTTGTGGTCAGGACTTTTGTCCACGCAAAAGACCATTGCATTCTTAGATCTGCTCGAGCACGTAGCAAAGGCAAAAGAGAACGGAGCGGTAGTGGTTGTTCAAGCTAGCGACACCTCAAACCACTTTACCGATGAGCTTCGTAGCCAAGCCACGGTAGTAGTGCGTGGTGACTCTGCTGCATGGGACTGGGAAGGCGATATCCATTCGCCGGTAATCCAAGCATTGCGCCACAATGAAGCACCGTTTGTTAAAGAAAACGGCCTCAACCTTACGGATAAAGGAGAGTCATAAATGAGCTCAGTCGTTGTCTACGGTGATGTAAGCCCCAACGTTATTGATGGCTCTTCCATCTGGCTGATGTCTGTCTCTGAGGTGCTGGCCGGTGTTTTCGATGAGGTTCACCTACAGTTAAAAAACTATCCCCAGAACCGCACTTTGTTGGAATCGGTTGATGGTCTCGACAACATTCATGTGCATGAACCAGAGGGCATCGCACGCGATGCTGCGCTGAGCACACAGGAAGCAGCCCATCTAGTTGAAGAACTCATCGAACAGACACACGCTTCGGCCGTTGTCGTCAGAGGTTTTCAGGCTGTCTATGATTTCTGCTCGTATGAAAAGATATCTTCTAAACTGTGGGCGTATGTAACCGATCTTCCATTTCCCCCAAGCAAGCTATCTCCTACGAAAGTCCAACGTCTGAAGTACATCGCAGAGCATTCGCACAGGATTTTTGCACAGACAGAGGCAGCTCGCTCTTATTGGGAAGCACTAGTTCCGGAAGCAGCGGGCAAAGTCTTATTGATTCCTCCAATGATTCCGGATTATGCCTTCGTCGAAGAAAGCAGCATTCAAAGAGCCGATTCAGAAACTCTGAGAATAGTTTACGCAGGGAAGCTAGCGCGCGAGTGGCGGACGCTTGAGATGTTAAAGCTGCCGAGAGCGCTCAAGGAACTCGGTATTGATGCTCATATTGACGTAGTCGGTGCAAAGTTTAACAAGGCAAAGGATGACCCTCAGTGGGCTGGAATGATGCGCAGTGCGCTGGAGGAAGCAACCTCGGATCCTGAGAGCGGAGTGACATGGCACGGTGCTCTTCCACGTACCGAGTCCATTGAAAAAATCAAAAAGGCGGATCTAGGATTTGGGTGGCGCTCAGCAGAACTTGATTCAAGCCTTGAGGTGTCAACAAAAGCACTGGAATACAGCGCGGCGGGTGCAGTGCCAATCATCAATGAAACTGAGGACCATCAACAGCTCTGGGGTGAAGATTACCCGTTTTTCGTACGCGCTGATGACTCCATCGACGTGGTTGCTGCCAAGATATCCCAGGGCCTCCCCAACATGGATGCAGCTCGGCGAAGCGCAAAGCAAGCCAGTGAGTACTTTTCTATGGGACAAGCCCGAGCCCGTTTTAAACAATACTTTGAGCGAACGGGTGCGCTTTCCGAGGCCGTGAAACGTCAGGGGACAAGGCCGTGCCGTCTAGTGGTGGCCTCTCATGACCTGAAGTTCATGGGAGAGCTAATGGATTTTCTAGTTCGCAATCCACTGTTTGAAGTTCGCCAAGATGAATGGGCGACACTACATACCCATGATGCCGAAGTGAGCCAAGAGCTTGCTGAATGGGCTGATGTGGTCTTTTGTGAGTGGGCTGGTCCTTCTCTCGCGTGGTACTCGAACAACCTCCCAAGCGGAACACGTCTGATTTCTAGGTTGCATAGGTTTGAGCTTAATGGTCCTTGGATGCAAGAGGTCAACTGGGAAAACGTCGAGACGCTGGTGTTCGTCTCAGATTGGGTCCGCACCCAAGCTATTGAGCGTTTCGGCCTGCCGAGAGAAAAAACAATGGTTCTGCCCAACACCGTAGACACGCTCGACTTTGATCGGTCAAAGAACGCGAACGCTCAATTCACATTGGGACTTGTAGGAATGGTTCCGTTTCTTAAGCGTCCTGACCGAGCACTCGACCTTATCGACGAATTGGCATCCATTGACAAGCGATATACGTTGCGGATTAAAGGGCGCATGCCCTGGGAGTATCCGCACGTGTGGAATGATCCAGTCGAAAAGCAGCTCTACCTAGATTTCTTTGAACGCATCGCACGAAGTGAAGTGCTCCAAGCACACGTAGCTTTCGACCCTTTCAGCGCGGATATTGCTTCTTGGTATCGCGGAATTGGATATATATTGTCTCCAAGCGAAATAGAGAGCTTTCACCTTGCACCTGCCGAGGGCATGGCGGCACGAACCATACCTGTTTTGTGGGAGCGGGAGGGAGTCTCCGAAGTTTTCGGTGAGCACGCGGCAGGTTGGACTCAAGAGACTCGCATAGAGAGAATCCTCCAAAATTGTGACCGCAAAAACTTCGAAACAAACGGCAGATCAGCAAGGGATTTTGCAAAGAAGTGGGACATTAAGGCAGTCATACCCCAGTGGGAGAATCTCTTGGCAGGGAACCAGACCGCTAGTCTAGTCCCGGGCCCGAAAGGAAACGTTCCTAAATTATGAACTTCGCAAGTGAAGTGGTGGCTCGTGAAGAATCGAATGCTTCCATGTACTACTATGGTGTAATCCCAACGCCTAGGCGTAATTGGTGTTGCTGTGGGATGAAGGCAAGATGAAAAGTAGGGAGAACTGTGGCTCCACGTATCGTTGAATCGGCTGAGGTTTCGGTTGATGCGCAAATCGGCGACGGAACTTCAATTTGGCACCTAGTGCAGGTGAGAGAAAACGCCAAGATCGGAAAAAACTGTATTGTCGGGCGGGCCGCCTATATTGGCGAAGGCGTCGAAATAGGTGACAATTGCAAGATTCAGAATCTAGCACTTGTTTATGAGCCGGCAAAGCTGGAAAATGGTGTGTTTATCGGGCCGGCAGTAGTTCTAACCAATGATCAATATCCTCGTGCGATTAATGAAGACGGGTCATTGAAGAGCGCGAGCGATTGGGAACCAGTTGGCGTGACGGTACGTGAGGGTGCAGCTATCGGAGCCAGAAGCGTTTTGGTGGCTCCAGTTGAAATTGGCCCTTGGTCGCTGGTTGCTGCGGGTTCAACTGTGGTCAAAGACGTACCAGCGTTTGCCTTGGTCGCTGGAACTCCGGCCAAACAGATTGGTTGGGTGGGGAAGGCTGGCCACAAGCTGGTACCTGTTGAAGGCAAAGAGAGTACTTTTACGTGCCCCAAGACTGGGCAAAAATACATTGAGCTAGACGGAGAGTTGAAAGTTAAAAATGACTGATAAGAGTTTTATTCCTGCGGCAAAACCCATTATTGGCGATGAAGAGCGCGAGGCGGTCGACAAGGTTCTGCTTAGCGGTATGATTGCCCAAGGGCCCGAGACTGCCCGATTCGAGGAAGAGTTCTCTCAAGATGCATTAAATGGAGTTCCTGGCGTAACGGTGAATTCTGGTACGTCGGCCCTGCACCTCGGTTTGTTGGCCGCGGGAATTGGCCCAGGGGATGAAGTTATTGTGCCGTCTTTCACCTTTGCAGCGACTGCTAACTCTGTCGCAGCAACGGGCGCGAAGCCTGTGTTCGCCGACATTGATGAGTACTTCACCCTTGACCCTAAAGACGTGGAGACAAGGATTACCGACCGTACGAAGGCGATCATGCCAGTACACCTTTATGGCCATCCTGCGAATATGGCGGGGCTCCTTGGACTAGCTCAAAAGCACGATGTTCTCCTCCTAGAAGACTGTGCTCAGGCCCACATGGCAACTTGGGACGGTAAGTTCGTCGGAACGATGGGCCTGTTTGGTGCATTCAGCTTTTACCCGACCAAGAACATGACTTCCGCTGAAGGCGGTTTTGTCTCTTCCAAGGATGAAGAATTCCTCCGCAGGGTACGGCTTTACCGAAATCAAGGAATGGAAGAACGCTACCGGAACGAAGTGGTTGGATACAACAACCGAATGACCGATGTTCATGCAGCAATTGGCCGTGTCCAGCTCAAAAAGTTGCCGGGTTGGACTGCTACCCGGCAGAAGAATGCAGAATTTCTAAGCACCAACATTACAGGTGTGGAGGTTCCGAAGGTCCATGAGAAGGCTACTCACGTCTACCATCAATACACGATTCGAATAGCTGAAGACAGGGATGGCTTCATGCGAGCCCTCCGTGACGAGTATCAGATTGGTTCGGGTGTATATTATCCGATTCCTAACCACGAGCTCGAGTCGCTCAAGCATTTCGCTGAAGGTTTGGCACTACCAGAAACTGCAGCCGCAGCAAAGGAGTGCTTGTCTCTGCCAGTGCACCCGACTCTGTCGGAAAACGACCTTGAACGCATCGTGAATGCCGTAAACGAGCTAGCAAAGGCTGGTGCCTAATGAGCGATATCTTGCGGTATGCGGTTATCGGACTAGGTTCAATGGGACGCCACCATGTCCGAAACGTTCGGTCCTTGGATGGAGTCGACCTCGTGGCTCTTGCTGATCCATTTGGAGATAAGTTCGGAGTCGCCGAGGGACTGCCAGTTTATGAAAACGTTGAGCAGCTTCTTGCGCACGACATCGATGCAGCAGTAGTTGCTGTACCTACGGCTCACCATTACCACGTTGCTATGGCTCTTGCCGATGCTGGCGTGCATACGCTGGTTGAGAAGCCTCTGGCCAATACGCTCGGAGAGGCTGAAACGATGGTCAAGACGTTTTCGGAAAAAGGTTTGGTGGGTGCTGTAGGTTACGTGGAACGTTGTAATCCGGCTCTGCTTGAGATGCGGAAAAAGATCGCCGAAGGACTTTTGGGTGAGGTCTACCAAGTATCTACCCGTCGGCAGTCTCCCTTTCCTGCTCGCATCTCCGACGTAGGCGTCGTAAAAGACCTCGCAACGCACGATATTGACCTTACTGCTTGGGTCGCTGATTCAAATTACGCACGCATTTCTGCGACTACCGCACATCGCGCAGGCCGCGAATTCGAAGACATGGTATCTGTAGCAGGGGAGCTGGAGAACGGGGTTATCGTTAATCACCTGGTCAATTGGCTTACTCCATTCAAGGACCGTCAGACTGTTGTTGTGGGTGAAAACGGTGCTTTGGTAGCTGAAACGGTTATGGGTGACCTGACCTACTATGAAAACGGGGTTGACCCGATTGAGTGGGACCAAGTGAGCAATTTCCGCGGAGTGTCCGAGGGAACCGTTACACGCTATGCCTTGAATAAACGAGAGCCGCTTGCCGTGGAACACGAGAATTTCCGTGATGCGATTCTCGGTGAGAGCGGGAAAATCGTAACGATGGCAGAAGCTTTGAACACGATGAAGGTCGTTGAAAGCGTCTTGGAATCCGCAAGCACACACCGTCTCTTGGAAATGAACCTGTAGGAGAAAAAGATGAATATCGCAGTCGTAGCACTTGGCAAGATCGGGTTGCCACTCGCCGTCCAATTTGCGAAATCCGGCCACAATGTCGTTGGCGTGGATATAAACAAAGAACTGGTAGACACCATCAACCAAGCTCGGGAGCCTTTTCCTGGGGAAAAGCACCTTGACGAGTATCTAAAGGAACTTGTGCCAGCAGGAAAGCTGCGTGCAACTACTGAATACTCTGAAGCGATCCCGCAAGCAGACGCCATCGTTCTCGTCGTGCCATTGTTCGTTAACGATGAGACGTGGGAGCCCGACTTCAATTGGATGGATCAAGCTACCAAGTCACTTGCCGAACACCTGACCCCCGATACTCTAATTTCTTACGAGACAACTTTGCCTGTTGGTACCACACGCAATCGTTGGAAGCCAATGATCGAAGAAATCTCTGGATTGCAAGAAGGCAAGGACTTTGACCTTGTTTTTAGCCCAGAGCGAGTACTCACAGGTCGTGTATTCGAGGATCTGCGGCGGTATCCGAAACTCGTCGGCGGCCTTTCCGATGAGGGAACGCGCAAGGGAATGGAATTCTACGAAGAAGTCCTTCAGTTCGATGAGCGTCCTGATCTACCCCGTGACAACGGGGTCTGGGATATGGGGACAGCCGAAGCTGCCGAGATGGCTAAGCTTGCCGAAACCACCTATCGCGACGTGAATATTGGATTGGCTAATCAGTTCGCGGTGTACGCAGATGCGGCTGGTATTGACGTTTACAAGGTGATTGATGCGTGTAATTCGCAGCCTTTCAGCCATATTCATCGCCCGGGTATTGCCGTCGGTGGGCACTGTATTCCGGTTTATCCGCGCCTGTATTTGTCGACCGACAAGGATGCCTCAGTAGTGCGAGAAGCTCGTAAGTTTAACGCAACTATGCCTGAATACTGTGTTAATCAGCTCGCCAACCTACTTGGAGATCTCAGCGGGCTGAAGGTGGCTGTTCTGGGCGCATCTTACCGAGGTGGGGTAAAGGAAACCGCTTTTTCCGGTGTATTCGCGACAGTGGAGGCACTCCGTGAGCGAAACGCGGATGTCGTCGTGCATGATCCGATGTACAACGCGGCAGAACTTAACGATTTTGGATGGAATGCCTATCAGCTTGGCGAATCGGTCGACGCTGTCATCGTGCAGGCCGACCATGACGAGTACAAATCTATTTCACCCGAGGACTTTCCTGGAATCCGAGCAATTTTCGATGGTCGTAGGATAACGGACGCTGAAAAGTGGAATGGAACTCCGCGTTTAACTATCGGGTAATTCTCTCTGTCACGAAATCAAAGCAAGAGTCAAAGCATCATGATCGGAACCAGCGATAAATACTATGAACAATCGTTCGTAGAACGCCCAATGCCGCGTACTATTGGGGCACAAGAGCTGATAACTCGATTGCTCAATGAGAATGCATTTTTGAAGAAGCAGCGACCGAGCTTCAGCGTAGGGGAGGGCATGGATCGCGTATCGCTGACCGATCTACGGAATAGGGAAGAGTACTGTTTCGTCAGACAGTTTTCGAGAGAGAACTTGGAGGGCGAGCTCCCTCGACGTCGACACCTTGTTCTGGCCAACGAGTATCCTTCCGCCGACAAACAGTATGCGAACGGATTTGTTCATAGGCGCGTTAAGCTCTATCAAGAATCCGGTTTTGATGTTGACGTCGTTGCTTTCGGGAAAAGAGTAAAGCCAGACGTTTACATTTACGATGGTGTTCCTGTCCTTTCAGGTTATGTAAATGAACTCATCGGACTGCTGTCTATCTATGAATACGCCTCCGTAAGCGTTCATTTTATGAATTCGGAAATGTGGCAGGTCATCAAAAAAGTGATTCCTGAAGATATCCCACTGGCGGTTTTCGTTCATGGGTATGAAGTACGAAATTGGAGCCGTTTACCGTACGGCATCCGAGACCCAAAGGTGTTGAATGGTCGTATTGAGAAGTCGCTTCGGAACGAAGATCTTTGGAAAGAATTAACTGCTTCAAATTCTAAAGTAGACAAGTTCTTCTTTGTTTCCGATTGGTGGCGCACCGCAGCTGGGGAAGACTTAGGAATACGATTTAACCAATCTCGTAGTGCAATTGTTCATAACGTAATTGATGGCAAAATATTTTCCTACGAAGAGAAGGACGCTGACCAAAGATTTAAGATTCTTTGGGTGCGCAGTGCTCACGCATTTAACTATGGTGCTGACATTGCGGCAGCAGTCTTGCGTTCGCTGAAAGACACCATCTACTGGGATAAGCTGCAGATAACAATTATCGGAGATGGGCAGCACTTTAGCGAGTTTGATGAATTACAAAAGCAGCCGAATGTGCGTGTTCAACGCGGGTTCATTTCTCAACAAGAAATCGCAGATTTACACAAGGAACATGGATTGTTCCTAGTTCCTTCACGCTTCGACACCCAAGGGGTTTCCCGCGACGAGGCAATGAGCTCGGGACTAGTTCCAATAACCAACCCAGTGACGGCTATACCGGAGTTTGTCGATGACTCTTGTGCTATTCAGTTCGAAGAATCGAACATTCCAGGTGCCATAGAAAAAATTGTTGCCTTGTTTGAATCGCCAGAGCGCTTTCTCGCAATGTCGAGAAATGCAGCGCAACGTGTTCGCGCACAAAGCGGCCCGTCAAACACTGTGACAAAAGAGATGGAAATACTACTAGGAAAAGACTCGATGGGGCTCTAAGTGAATGTTTTAGTCGTTGTAAACAGAATTGGCCCGCTAATTGGCTTAGTGCTGGGAGAGATAGAAGCCTCCGGATACACTCCGATCGTTCTTAACGTAAAAGAACGTAAATTATATGGAGCTACAAATCCAGTTCCGGCATGGCTAAATGCAGACGGAGACTTGCCTTCTGCCAAGTGGTTCGAGGACATGCTAACTGCATTCGGCATTGGCTATGTTATCGGCATAGGAATTTGGCCAAGCCTGTTTGCAGCAAAGAACCTTGACCGGCGAACAGTTGTTTCGGTACTTCAGCCTGGTGAGCTTGACTTTAGCGCGAGGAGAAATAAGGCTAAGTTGGTCGCGTTTGAACAGCTCGCCGACTCTGCTGCTGGGTTAGTGTTCCTAAATGAGTGGGAGATGAGCAAAGCGGTTAGTCTCGGCTCAACCGCACCCCACTTCTTGTGGAACCTAGCAGATTCCTCGTGCGGTACAGAAATGCTCGACGAAAGCTCCGACGTAGTTGGTGTCGTTGTCGACACGGATGAGAACTACGCCTCGGTTTTGGATATCGAGTATGCGGTTAGCAAACTCGGTGAGGCACTTGAGGTTGAGGGGAAGAAAGTACGGGTCATTTCGTCGAATTCCTTCTTCTGGTATAAGGACTTTACCATGGGAAGGTCTTTCCGTAACGTTCTGCGTTTACGTGGAAGAGAATTTTCTAGCCTATTCTTCGTCGGCGGTGACGCAGACTCTCTTGCAGTAGCCGCTTCTCATAACGGGGGCATGGGACGTTGCTACGCTGCAGAACGTATTGAAATGAGGCTCCTAGCGAGAAGCCAAAGCTTTCTTTCCGTATGTGGCGTTGACAAGCTTGTTCACGAGTACGGCCAACCAAGTGACGCGGGTCGTAGTTCATCTATGGGGAGCCAGAGTCATGGGCGAAGTCTGTTCGCGATAATTGACCAGATAATGGAAAAGGATCTTCCCCGCTATTGGGAGGACTACGGTGATTTCGAAGAATTCAGCCTGTTTTTCTCCGTAGCCGCGGTTGAAAACCGCTCTAATGGTGCTCGGCCCCAAAGAATTCGTAATCTCTATTTAGAAATGGCGGATAATTGGCTGACGCTCCAAATAGGGATGACAACTAAGTTCCTCGAGCGGCGTTTTAGACTCGTCGAGGATTGGCTCAATTCGGGTAAGCGCTGCGTACTGATATACGGCGAGAATTCAACAAACCCAGTACAAAACCGAGATGTTATCATCCAGGCCTATAGATTGGTCGACCTAGCCTCTTCAATATCTCGGACTCCGAGTCTATGGTTTGTGCGAGATCTCCATTGGCTGGATTCAAGCATGTTCCCGGATGGCCCGTCCGCAGCTGTGCTGGCTTCCGGCATCTTTGAGCTGACTCGATTGGGCGATTCTTTCGGTTCGTTCGTAGCGCCTTCTCTTGAAAGCAAGAGGATGTTTGAAACACTTCTTGAATCGAATTGTGAAGTTTCATTCGTAGATGATGAGCTTCCTCCCGGGGTAACCGAGTCAGCTTGCGCCCTGTCTCGCGGTCCGCAGGAAGGAACGACATTCGTCTACTCGGGCGGAATTGGAAGTGCGTACCGGATGGACGCGTACCTAACAGCTGTAGCTTCGATCCTTTTAGATGAGAATTCGTCATCGAGTGGTTTCGGTCGAGTGTATTTTGATTTTATTGTTCGCCCTCAGGAACAACAGGCGCTCATTGGTCAGTTGGAAGAGCTAGGGATCTCAGAGTCACCTTTCGTCCGAGTGTTAAATGGCGATTTCAATGGGTATCGACCGTTGACAGAGAGAGCTTGCGGAGTTCTCCTTCTGGAGTCGGATTACGGAAAAGGTGCTTTTCCGTACAAGTCTGTTTCTTATCTGGAAAAGGGCTTTACCATCCTTTGCTTTAGGGATTCTCCCGTTAACAGGTTGTTTGGCCCGTTAGGGGTAACTTTTGCAACTGGATATGAGAGCGGCGAGGTTACAGCGACAATGGCACGGGTCGCTGCAGAAGATAACCATGTTTCTTGGCAGGAAATCTGGCAAAAACACAGCTGGGCTGAGAGGCTCAAAAAGATACAAGCACTAGCGGTGACTGCAGAACGAGAACTGCGCTAACCCTATTTTGCATGGATACGTTGAACGAGATATTTAAGTCATGGGAGTTAAGTTGAAGCCCCTAATGGTTATGGCTGTTGGAAACACCGTTGAAGGCGATTCGCGCGTTGAAAAGATGGCCGTGAGCGCTCGTGACCAAGGCTATGAAGTTGTCATTGTAGGCATGAAACAGCGAGATGTTAGCATGCTTGGCTCCTACGAGCGTATTCCCATTTATCGGCTCGTTCCGGATTGGAGTCAGTACCTTGAATGGCGCCGTCGTCAGCCGAAGGAGGAAATGGGGGCCGAGGACTATATCGACCAAGAAAACGAGAGGATTAGGAATGAAGTTGCTAACTTAAAGTCAAAGACCGAGGAAAAAGTTGGCTTTGTCCTCTCGATACGAAATTTGCCCCGTCTAGTTGCGCCAAGCCGCTTTGGTCAGCGTCTCGAGAAAACCGTTGACGTTAATGAAAAACTGGCTCCAGTATTTCAGAAAGTCATTGATGTCCGTGAAAGCTGGGTTCGCGCAAAGTTGAATAAGCAGAACTTGGGCCAGTGGCTTCGCAGTGGTCAGCCAGGGCAAGCCATCGAACTCTGGCCTCAAATCGGCGGATTTGAAGAGTTGTTCCTTCGCGCGTTCCGGGAACTACAACCAGACATCATCCATGTGCACGATAGACACCCAATGTCGGCTGCGAAGCTATACCAGGAGGAGAGGCTGAGAGACGGTGTCTTTGTTCCATGGATCTATGATGCCCATGAGTATTTGCCTGGTCAGAGATTTAGTGGACCGGCGGGGCACCGCTATGGTTGGCTGGCTCTCGAATCAGAGATGATTCAATATGCAAATCATGTCATTACGGTCTCAGCTCAACTCGCAGATAAACTACAGGCACGCCATCATCTAGAGCAAACGCCAAGCGTCGTAGTTAATGCGCCTAGCAGTGCCAGAATTTTGAATCCTGACTTAGACCGCCAATCCTTGCGTGAGGAACTCGGTCTCGGAGATGAACCCTTGCTGGTTTACGTAGGCAAACTGGCCGAGCGTCGCGGTATTTTTACGGCTGTAGAGGCGATGCCTTTGCTGCCTAACGTGCATCTTGCTTTCGTAGGGTCAAAGGACAAGGCGCCGCGCGCGGAAATTGAGAAGCTAGCAAAGAAACATAAAGTCTCTGACAGGGTCCATATTGTGGATTATGTTCCTTCCAAGCACGTTACGAGCTACGTTTCCAGCGCAGATATTGGCCTGAGTCCCTTGTACGGAACTAAGGCGCATCATCAGGCGTTGGCGACAAAAATTCGTGAATATATTCAGGCTGGTCTGCCTATAGTAGGCACGGATCTGCAGGCCCAAGGCTCCTTTATCCGGGAAACGAACGTTGGCTGGGTTCATGAGGAGCGAAACCCGTACTCCTTTGCTAAGGCTGTTGGAGAAGTCCTCCACGATCTCCCACGTTTTAAAGAGCGAGTTGAGCTGATTCGGAAGGACCATTCTTGGGAGTCCCAGGAGGTTGTCCTCGGGAAAATATGGCAGCAGTTTGCTTCAACGCCGGACAAGGACGGGACAAACTTGGACTTGTCAGTTGAGGTCCCTCCTTTCCGACGAGGAATGCTTAACCAGACGTACCCCTTACGCCGTCTACTGACCACTATTGATGAAAACGTTGCGTTAGCTTGGAAAGGAAAGATTTACTTACAACAGAGTCCGCTCGAATGGCATCTTTTGGGTAAAGCTTATGGCGCTGTCGAGGAACAATTGCGTACATGGAATCTCCTCCTAAAAACAGCGGATTACCTGGTGACCCTAGACTATGAACCGCTCTTCGAAGAAACATTGGGGACTGGCACCAACCTAAGACACCAATTGGGGCGTTCAGGAATCGGCCTTTATGCTTTCGTGTCGGACGATCAGCTAGCTGATCCATATGAAGAAATGGCGCTAATCCCTGGGAGCCACTGGGAGTCCCTCGACAAATCGATTCTGGTTCGTCTCGCAGCTAACCGCGAAACCGCGCGTAAAATTCTTAGAGACCGCGATGCAAAGCTGATTTCTACCTCGCCGGGAGTTTTGAAGCTCGGACTTCCATCAGTCTGGCTTCCGAATTTCAATCTCGACCAAACCTCGATGGTGCGGCAGGATCTTCAGTCGGTTGAACCAATTCGTATCGGAATCTTATCTGATAAGAGGCCGGAACCGGTGATGTCGGCTCTCAAACAGCTACGCGAGAATAACAGCTTTTTCGAATTTGTTGAGGTCAATGAAAATGGAGGATGCAGTCAGAGCATCTCAATTCTGATTGATCGGATTGGTAGCGGATTCCATACGTCGGCGGCCCTGCTTGCCATGCAGAAGGGGATTCCCGTTTTGGCATCGTATGATCCTGGTATTCTCGGTCAGCTAGAATCCTTGCCGCCGTACTTACCGATATCTCCAGCCTCAATCGATGCTCAGATTCGTAGCGTGGCAAGCGCGCTTGTTTCACAGAACGGCAACGACGCCGGTGATGCTTGTGGGACCAGCCAAGAACAACTTTCGGAATACCTCGAATATCTCGCTAAGCTTGAAAAACCATTTGCTTCCCACAATTAAAGTCTGAAACTGACTCTTATTGAATTAAGCGATTGGAAAAATACGTCCTCAAAGGTGCTCGCTCATGTTAAATCTAACGATTATCCCTCGAAACTGGCAGAACGACAACTCCGAAGAGATCGAGCACAAACTCGATACAGTGCTGCCTGAGATATCGAAATATCTCGGAAAGAGATACTTGGCGAAGGCACAGGCTGTACGCAATTTGGGCATGGGCGGGACGACCTCCGTAATTTGGCAATCGCAATCGCAGGCTAAAAAACCGTGTTTTGCCTTAAAAAAGGGGCGCTGGGCATTTGCGACAAGCCCTCTGCATTCGGCATCTCTCATTGAAGCAGTTTCTACGCGTGCCGGTGACCTTCGCTTTGCGCAGCCTGTGTGGGGAAGCTACGCGGCGATTATGGGAGACAAAAATACCAACCGTGTATTCGCTTGGAATACGGTCCCAGCATTAGAAGCCATCCACTATGGTCAAGATGCACATTTCACGTATATTTCCAATCGCCCATTATTCATCGCGTTGGCGATGAGTGATGGAGATTCTTCTCGTGTACAGCTTGATGAGAACTACGCCTATGAATATTTGAATTTTGGCTACTCAGTATCGGGGGTTACGCCCTTTCGCGGTGTTAAAACTCTCGCACCGAGGTCTTCCCTCCGTGTTGTGGGGGGTGCGATTCGAATCGGAGCAGCTCCGCAACAGGCGGAGATCTGTTTGGAAGAGAAGGATAATCGCTGGTTTACCGGAGCTGATGAGCTTTCGCAAGCCTTCTTGAACGCCACTGAGCGTGCATTAGATAGACGAGGGACTGATCATGTTCAGCTGCGTCTTTCGGGAGGACTTGATAGCCG
Organism: Corynebacterium sp. HMSC056F09; assembly: GCF_001815785.1. NCBI lineage: Bacteria > Bacillati > Actinomycetota > Actinomycetes > Mycobacteriales > Corynebacteriaceae > Corynebacterium > Corynebacterium sp. HMSC056F09. The sequence continues at coordinate 6,730 of NZ_KV821940.1, read as the reverse complement.
TATAATCCTAGGTCTTTTTAGGGATCGGCCAGAAGTAGAAGTCACCGCGGTAACACAGGGTGAGGCTACGTCAGAAGAAGTAATGGTTGCTGCTCAACTCGCAGAGGTTGCTGGAGTCAAGCACCGTGCAGTAATCCCCGGGGCCAATGTGCCTAGTAGTTTTGTTGATTCAATGCTTAAGTCGATTGCGGATTCCCAAGGTTTCATACCTTCTGAAGCATTGGTTGCGCCGTATGAAAATGCTTCACCTATTGAAATCGGTGAGAACTTGGTTGCGGGGCAGTGGCCATTGTTTAAAGGTGTCTTGGACAAGACTAATGCCAATTCCCTGGAATACGTGTACCGGCGTTTTGGTAAGACGAACGCCAAGCTTCTCAACCCTGAGTTGAACCAATATAGCTTTGAAGTGTTCGACAACTGGTTGGCATCGGTATCGGCTACTACAAATCTAGAACTGCTTTATATGCATGGAAGGGATCTCCGCTCTTCTCGTTACTTGCAGCCCCATGTGGTACAAGCCGATGCAGAATCCCAGGTAATGTATCCGTTTTGCGATTCAGAAGTGGTGGCGGTCGCCGATGTTCTTCCTGCGCTGAATCGGATGCAGAATGTATCTGCTTTCCTTGCGGTATCGAATATTTGGGAAGACGCTCTCAAAGTCCCCACTGCGCGAGGTGGGGCCTTTAAATTTGAGGCCTCTGCCCCTCTTGAGGGTGTCTCCGGTCAATTCTACGAGCTGCGTAAGCAGGCCCCTAAGCCGTTCCACAATGAAGTGCACAAGTTAAGCAACGATGGTCCTGATTTCATTAATTTCTTCTTGACTCCTATCACTTCAGCTGCAAAGTTCTTGGTTTCGAGTGACCGCTGGGCTGTCCTCGCGTCCATTCTGGACTCGGAATTTGTGGACAAAATCGTAAAGCTGAGCGCGTGTAGTGAGGAGGAAGCGGTGGCAATGCATCCGGCCCGTGCACCTCGAAAAATTCTAACTATTCGTTTGTTGAGAACTCTACTTGTGGAGCGTTGGCTGTCGAAAGAGTGGTTGGTCAGCTGAATTTTGCGCCGCTAGTCTTTCATTTCATTTGTCCATGCCGAAAGGAGCCCCGTGTCGCTCTATAGTGCACCAAATCGTGGCCGTCCTCTTGTAATTTCTGGTGGTCTAGGTCGTCTAAATTCGATTCCTCAGCTGCTGAGTGGGGTCCTAGTGATTCACACTTACGATGCAGTGGTGTTTGATCCTGAAGAACCTTTTTGGCCGCAAATTGAGTCGCAGGAGTTGCACCCCACTGTACGGTTTTATGTGCACTCGTTGAACTGGATTGATTTCATAGTGGATCGTGCAGTTGACCGCCCCAAAGCGGAGTGGAACGACGCTATTGCTTCGGGAGTTGAATTTGCTTGCACTGTAGCTTGGCACTGGTGGGAGACGAATAACGTAACTCCCGAATGGAAAAACGATGAACACGTCTGGGGCGGGCATGCTGTTGCGATTAGAGCGGCGTCGTTAAGCGTGCTGAGTGAGCTTTACCCTGAGGACGAATGGCTTTATGAAGCCATCACGTACCACGGTCAGTGGTTGTTGAAGCATTTTGATGGTTATTGGAACCATGGGCTGTCCCAGGCGCTGGCGCTAATGATCGTAGGGAGCAGGCTGAGCAACGAGGAGATGTTGGAGACTGGCGCCAAGCGCGCCGTTGCTTGCCTCGAGGTCATGATTGACGAGGAAGGCGCTATCAACGAACAAGCGCCCGAGTACTCGAATTACATTGAGCGCCTGCGCAGCACTGCTGTGGATGCACTCGAGATGTTTGATGCGCCGGGAGTGGAAAAACTTAAAGCAAAGCAGAGGCCGCTGGAAGAATTCATCGCACACTCTTTGACCCCGGCGGGAACCTTTGTGGAGGTAGGCGACTCGATGCCGCGGCGTCCTAGTTTTGTCCGTGGTGGAGCCTTGGAATATGTACATTCGAATGGTGCAACTGGGACTGAGATTCCGCGCGTCAAGGTTTATGATGCTGGCTACGTCTTTGGACGCTCCGGGTTTGGTCAGCTCAGACCCAAGGAATTGGAGAGCTATTACACCCTGCGCTTCGGGCCGCCGCGGCAGATTCACGGGCATTTCGATCACTTGTCGCTGACTTATTGGGACTTCGGACGAAACATCATCGTTGACGCTGGTCACCCAGGCTACACCAAGGGGCCACAGCGTTTTTATGGCCAGAGTCGTCTAGCTCATAATGTGCTTACTGTGCGTGGGAAGGAGCACAATGCTGAGGCAGCCTCACGATTGCTGGATAAGCAAGTTGAGGATACGTGGTCTGCGTTTGACCTAGAGGACACCGCTTGGGAAGGCCTTCTCTGGAAACGAAGTACGTGTTTCGCAGACTGCGGCCCTTTCGTGGTCTCTGACAGTCTCGGGCACACACGCGCTGCAAATTATGCGGAGCAGCGTTGGAACGTGGCACCGGAGTTCGAGTATGAAGGCTCGCTATATGAGGTGGTTCGATTCCGCTCCGTTGTTGATGGAACACAGCTGGTATTCATCCGCTACGGAATCGAAGACTCTCGCTTCTTTGAACCGACGGACGTGAATTTGGCCCGTGGTGACCGGGAAAGCCGGCGCGGAGTCGTCTTCCGTAACGAACAACCTACCGATACGTGGACTCTAGGGTTTGGCCGTGCCAGCAGAGATTTTTGCGTTCTTACCGCAGTGGTGGTTGCTAAGCCGGAAGATAAGGTGGAATACACTTTTAAGGACAACGGGCCCGGCAAACGTGTCCTGCGTATCGTCCGCGGCAGCCAGACGTTTCTCTTCGACTTCGACATCCAATCTCACAAAGTGCGGGCGTTATCCGCTCCCATAGAGAGGGGATACGCAGATCGAGGGCTTACTCCACGCTGATGCGTTCCGCTGTGGTGCGGTTGATACGCCAGTTAGCGCGGTGCTCGCGGTATCCAGAGTAGAAGAGCTCGAGGGTGAGATCGTCACCACTGCCGTGCGGGACGAGGGCGGACTTGTAAAGGTTAGGGTAGCCGGACTCCTCGTGAGAGATAAGCGGCGTGTCTGAGCGCTTCCAGTTCATTCCATCTTGGGAGCGTAGAAGGTACAGGTTGCCCTTTTGGATAGTCTCACTCGGGATGATGTGGACAAGGCCAATGTACTCGCCGTTGTACCTCTGTACATCAATGTGCCACCAACGGTCACCATTGGACACGTAGGGATCGATATTGGGGTACCGAGGAACAGACCACGTCTTCAAATCGTCGCTTTCAAAGTAGATGATTCTGTTCGGGATTCCCATTCGGTTGTCGACGCCGTACAGCCGCCAGTTTTCGCCAGTCCAGATGAGGGCTTGAGACATGAACTGTGGTTCACCGGACCAGATTTCTTCCTTTTCTGACCAGTGCACGCCATCGGTCGATTTGACTAGGAAGATTCTGTTGGTTTTGCCGTTAGGACGGTCCACCATGCGCCATGTCAGGTACATCTCGCCGCTGGGAGCCATGACGAGCTGAGTATCGGAGTTGTGTGGGTTGGGCTTGCCCAACTGGTCATCAATGGGTTTGGGCAAGCCCTCGGGGGACTGCCAGGTCCAGCCATCGTTGGACACGATGATGTTGGGGTCCTCGGCGGATTCATTGCTGTCCGGATACGGTGTCATAGCCATCCAGTACTTCCAGCCATTCCACCCGTCCTCAAAGTAGAGGACTGAGGGGTGAGTAGCTTGGCCGCTACCTTCATGGGTGGGGAGGTTGAGTTGCGGGCCGCGCGGTGCTGCCCAAGCCCAGAGTGGTGCCTTATCCTCGCTGTTAGCGAGTCGATTCTTGATGTCGGCAACGTGTTGCGCATAGCCGGAGGAAGGTTCCACGGACGTTGTCGGGGCCGCGGGAGCGCTCGTGGTCGACTTAGCTGGGGTGGTGGGCTCCGCGCTGGTCGTTGGCGCGGCTGTTGTGCTCGGCTGCGAGGAAGGGGTTGGCTTTGCCGTCGGGGTGGGAGCAGACGTAGGGCTTTGGGAAGAACCGATTCCTGGAAGGATGCCTGCGAGGAGCGCCAAACCACCAATACCTGCGGCAAGCGCCACTAGAGCGGTGATAGCTTGGCGCACCTGTTCCTCGTTGAACTGAGGCAGGGTAGGCAGCTGGAAGGCAGGCAACTGTTGAGCTTGTGCAGGTGCGGGTGCAGAAACCTGCGCGGTGGTAAGCGAAGCAGTGAGGACAAGAGCCACGAGGGCTTTGCCGGTGCGGGATGGTCGGCGCATGAGAGATCCTTAATGCATATGAATGAGACGACTTTGAAGTCTAGTGCGTGTTGACGCTGGGAGGGGGCGAATACCCGGAAACCTGAAGGGGGAGGCGTCGTAAAGCAAGCTCTGCGTGGCTAGGTGAAAGTCTCGTGTCCTGTTCAGCGTCTGGGTGATCTGTACTACCAGAGGGCCAAGTAGTGGAGCACGTTCGATTAGAAATTTAGTTAGATCTGCAGCACCCCTAATCAAGAATCTCTAAACTTGCCAGAAACGCGCGCTGGGATCGTCCGCAAGGTCCTGGCGCTCAAGGTGAATTGTCTGGAGTGAAACTACATGTCGGAGAATGCGACACTGCGGAAAACGATGAAGCCCTCGTGGGTCTTTGCCATGGCGTTGGGTGCGGCGATTGGCTGGGGCGCTTATATCTTGCCGTTCGACTGGATGCAAAAGGCGGGGCTTGGTGGAACGGTCATCGGCTTTGTCATCGGTGGTCTGATGATTGCCATTATTGGTTTGAGCTATGGCTTTACCATTCGCGCGCTGCCGCTGACCGGTGGTGGCGTGGCGTTTGCCATGGCCGCACTCGGCCGGACTCATGCGTTTATCGCAGGGTGGGCGCTGACGCTAGGGTACTCGTGTGTTGTTGCGTTGAATGCGTCGGCGGTCACGCTCGTCTTCCGCGTCACCTTCCCTGAATTGGTCATGCGGGGCGCGCTTTACGACGTCGCCGGGTGGACCATCTATCTGCCCGAAGTAGCCATCTGCTCACTGTTTATCATTGGGTTCGCGTGGCTGAACTCCAAGGGTGCTGCGCTTTCGGGCCGGTTCCAGTTCTTTGCCGTGGTACTCATGATCCTCGCGGTGGTGGTTATCGTGGCGTCGATGGTGATCTATTACGTCGCCGAGCGCCCGGAGCTTGCTCCCGCTTTTCCTGTAGATGTGCCGCCGGCTGCGGCGGTGGCGACCATCATCGCTTTTGCCCCGTGGGCTTATGTGGGCTTTGATTCCATTCCTCAGCTGGCGGGCGAGTTTAACTTCTCTCCGCGGAAGGCGCTGGGTCTTCTGCTATGGGGGATTGCTGTCGCGACGGTTATCTATATGGCGATGATGCTGTCAACCTCCATCGCTGTGGGAACCCGTCACGATGCTTTCGAAGGGGAGGCATGGCCACCGGCAGCCGCCATCAGTGAGGTAATGGGGCCGGCAGGTTTGGTGCTCATGGTCGTCGCGGTGAGCGCGGGTGTGCTGACAGGCCTTAATGGTTTCTACACGGCGGCAAGTCGTGTGCTGTTTACGCTGGGGCGGGCGAACTTGGTCCCGCGCCGCCTGGGTGAGCTCAAGGGCAAGCAGCACGCCCCGCGCAATGCGATTCTCTTGGTGTGTGCGGTGTGCTTGGTGACCCCGTGGTTCGGGCGCGCAGCGTTGACGTGGGTCGTCGACATGTCCAGTGCCGGCATTACGGTGGCGTATTTCTATACCTGCTTCTGTGCCTGGAAGATTGCGCGCACCGGGCAGGTCTCCGGAATGTCCAAGCCGATTGCGCCGAACAAGTTCTACGAGTACTTCGCGCTGGCTGGTTGCATCCTCTCCATCGGGTTCTTGGCACTGCTCTTCGTTCCGGGCTCGCCTGGCATGCTGGGAACGGCTCCGCTCATCGCGCTGGTGGTCTGGATTGTATTGGGGTTGGCATCGTGGACCATCAAGAGCCGTCAGCTGAAAGATGTGCCGCCGGAGGAGACGGCGTCGTTGATTCTGGAATAGCTGGGGTGGTTAGTCGGTAGCGTTGAGTCGCTGCAGCCAGTCGCGGGCATCCGAGGTGAAGATGGCGAGCACGCTGTTATCACCAGGTTTGCGGCAACTCAGGCCGGCTAGATCGCTACCGATCTGACAGGTGAGCTGGTAGCTCTCACCGGTAACGGGGCTCTTTGCCGTGATGTTCGCGGTGTAGAGGGGATTGACCGTGGGGTCTGCTTGGTAGAGGGCGTAGCTGGCATTCTTGGCAGGTCCAAACATGGCTGCGGCAAACTCACAAGAGGTAGCGCTGCCGGCGAAGATTGTGTCGCCCTCTGATGTCACGCCGCAGTCGCCGCCGACTTGGCTGGCATTGATGGTCTGCTCGTCGGATTCTTCTTCCTGCTGCTCGTCAGCTCGGGTGGGGGAGGGGCCTTCGTCTTCCTCGCTGGTGCTTGAAGAGCTGTCTGGGCTTTCTGGCGTCGTGGATTCTTCAGCCGTTGTTGTTTCTTCGGTGGTGGTGTCTGGGGTCTCGGACGTCATCGGGTCATTGTCGCTGCATGCGGAGAGAGCGAATGCCGTTGCGACGGCGAGGGTGAGAGAAGAGAGTTTGTGCATAGCGGAAACTGTAGTCCTAGAAAAACGCTGTGTCCTGGGTTTGATGTGGTCAGATTGGTGGGAAGAAGCGTCGGCAAGCACGGCGCTGACCGCACGCTTTAGCACTAGACTTGTGATGTCTAGCGACTTTTTGGACACGG
>NZ_KV821939.1:0-1240 GCF_001815785.1 Corynebacterium sp. HMSC056F09 | reverse complement strand
ACTGTGATGTCTATGGAGTTTTTGGACACGGAGTCTAATGGCTTTTTGGACGGGGAGTCCAGATAGTTTTTGGTCACGGAGTCCAAAGACTTCCTTGTCGTGATGTCTCAAGACTTTTTGGACAGTCGGTGGGGTGGAATACCAAGATGGCTATTTCAACCCATCTCCGCAAGAAAATAGCGGACTTCGACCCAGTAAGAGACGGACGAACCGTCACCCAATTCTGCAAGGATATTGGCGTATCTCGCCAAACCTATGCCAACATCAAACGCCGCGTTGAACAACGCGGCCGTGCAGGCATCCTGCCTGACTCCACCGCCCCGCATTCCCCAGCCAGAATCTACGATGATCACCTTCGTCAGAAAGTCATCACAGCTCGATCAGTGCTCAAGGCCCGGGGACGTGACTATGGCCCGTGGTCGATCTATTACTACCTCATTGATGACCTTGGTTTAGAGCACCCACCGGCACGGTCTACGATTGCGCTTTGGCTCCACGAAGCTGGTGTTGCTGAGGCCAATGCCCGTAAACGTCCTCGTAAAAGCTATAAACGCTGGGCACGCGATAAAGTCGATGAGCTCTGGCAACTCGACGGGTTTGTCTATCGACTCTTTGACACTCCACATACCCAGATCACTATCTACCAGCTGGTTGATGATGCCAGCCGGTTTGATCTGGGCTCACAAGCCTTCGCCGCCAAAGAAAACGGATTCGATGCTCGCACTACCCTGGCCGCAGCAATAGAAACGTATGGTCGCCCGCAGGAACTTTTGACCGATAACGGTGAAGCTTTTGCCACCTATCACCGGGGCCGATTGTCCGATACCGAGCGCTGGCTCGCCGCCCAAGGTATCTGGTCCATTGCAGGTTTTGGCCCGCAAACCCAAGGCAAAGATGAACGCTCGCATCAAACTATGACCAAGTTTCTCGATGCACGCCAACCTACGACACTTCAGCACGTCCAACAGCTGTTGGACGACTACCGCGAGTTTTACAACACCAGGCGCCGCCATCAAGGCCTGCTAGTCGGCAAAATGCACATCACTCCAGCCCAAGCCCGTGAGCACTTCGCCCACGCTCAATCCCCAACACAACCCATTGACCCGGATCTGCTGTGGGCCAAGATTGTGAAGTCATACCGGGATACGCACTCAGAAAGCGCGATACACCACGAGCATCGTATCGAGAAGGTTAAAGAGGCGATGGTGCCGGTTGTGGGAGAAGTTGCAGCTTCTCCCAC
>NZ_KV821937.1:0-392 GCF_001815785.1 Corynebacterium sp. HMSC056F09 | reverse complement strand
CCCTTGGGACCTACTCCAGCCCCAGGATGCGACGAGCCGACATCGAGGTGCCAAACCATCCCGTCGATATGGACTCTTGGGGAAGATCAGCCTGTTATCCCCGGGGTACCTTTTATCCGTTGAGCGACACCACATCCACAAGTAGGTGCCGGATCACTAGTCCCGACTTTCGTCCCTGTTCGACATGTCTGTCTCACAGTCAAGCTCCCTTGTGCACTTACACTCACCACCTGATTGCCAACCAGGCTGAGGGAACCTTTGGGCGCCTCCGTTACATTTTGGGAGGCAACCGCCCCAGTTAAACTACCCACCAGGCACTGTCCCCAACCCAGATCATGGGCCAAGGTTAGACATCCAATCCGATCAGAGTGGTATTTCAACAACGACTCCAC
>NZ_KV821936.1:0-8480 GCF_001815785.1 Corynebacterium sp. HMSC056F09 | reverse complement strand
CCCGCAACTGCGGGTTGGTATCGAGTTTACTTCACTTCGACTAGCTTCCCACGCGAAAAAGAACCACCCCACACACCCGCACCCACAAAGCAGACGCAGGCACGCAAGGTGGTAAAGCTTCCAGGGCTAGCGCGCGATGCGGATCGCTACCGTCAGGGCGAAAGCGCCCAGGACGGCGATGCCCGCATAAACAATGGCCCACGCCATTCCCAGGCCGTCGGAGGTCAGGCTGGCAGCAGCACTGTATATCCATGCCTGTACGGCGCAGATCCCGGCAATCCCCACGGTTACGCCTGCAGCTTGATCTAGCGGCAAGGCGAGAAGGTTATAGGCCACGAGGGCGACGATAGCGAGAATGGTCAGAGTTAAAGGCATGCTCATGGCTGTCCTTTCTGTCGGGGTGAGCGTGCGCGTTGATCGTCTCATGCGTGTGTGCACACCCCTGGCGGCTGCTTTCGAGGAGCGTCTAGAGGTTGATGTTTTTGTAGCGGTTCCAGGCGTGGCGCTGGCCGATGCCGTGTTCGACCATGATGTTCATAAGTTCGTCTTCGGGCGCGGTTTCTGCGGCGTAGCGCAGTTGTTCTGCCATGTGGTCGAATTGGCGGCGGTAGGATGCACGGGGATGTCGTCGGCGCCGGCACTCCGCACTGGGGATGGTCAGCCCCGTCGACTTCGAGAACCAGTCCGGTTCAACCACCAGCAGAAAAGAAATAGCTGCCTAACCACTAGGTAGCTCCACTACTTGTCCACGATTTGCGGGCAACCCCACGTTGCGGGAATTAGTGCGAGTATCGGAGACGGTGGCGTAATCAGCGCCGCAGATGCTGTCGGCTTGGGCGGAGAGGATCTGGTTGATGAAATCGCCAAGCATTTGGCGCATTAAATCTGGGGAGGCTTGGGTCAGCAGTTCTTCGAGATACTCGGTGGGGTCGATATGATGGGGGTCAGCGGCCATCGCGGTGCGCTTCCTTTCGAGGATAGGTAGAAGGATTCGAAAGGTACCCGCGATGGTCGCCGCATTCGTTCACGGCACCGACATCAGCGGGTCACAGATGCACCACGCTAGCGGACGCAACCCGAGTTCGACGCCCTGGTCAGCAAGCTTGGGCCCATTGTGGAGTGGGGCTAGCGGGCGGGCCCGAGATGTGCAAGGTATTTCCACTAGTCCAGCTTCAGACCATGCTGCTTTAGGGCATACCCACCACTGCGCGCACCGTAGGACGCCTGAACGTAGAGGCACTCACTCGCAAGGGTGGGTGACTTTCGCTATGCCGGGCCACCACGCCAGCCACCCCCACACAGAGGTAGGGGTGACGCCGGTCACGTGATTGATTTAGGCTGTCGTAGCTCGCATTTTCTAACTAATTGAAATCGTTTCCAACTGGAATCCAACCTATTTCCAACCAGAATCTTGTGTTTGGGTTGGTATATTTGCCACACTTCCAAGTGGAACAACATGAAGCGAAAGGAGGAAGCACAGTGAATCTCTTGAAGCGCCACGAGCAAATCGTGGACATCCTCAACTCCGAACAATTCGTCCGTGCCAGCGAGCTGGCGGAATTGTTTGACGTCTCCGTCGAAACCATTCGCAAGGACCTCAACGAGCTGCAGGACAAGGGAACCATCGTCCGCGTCCACGGCGGGGCCCAACTGGCCGAAGGTAAGAAGGAGTCCGCCTACGATCGCCGCCGCAGCATCCACCAGGATGAGAAAGCCACGATCGCGGCGCTGGCGTTTCCCTACATCGAGAATGGGCAAACCATCTTTCTCGACTACGGAACTACCACCTACGCCCTGGCACAGGAGTTGGCAAAATCCAACCTCAGTCTCACCGTGGTGACCAACACCCTCCCCATCGCCCAAGTGTTGTCCGAACATCCCACAATCCAAACCATCGTGCTGGGTGGAATCCTGCGCAAGAACGAGAACTCTTTCTACGGCCCGCTTGCGGAGTCCGCAATTGATTCCCTGTACTTCCACGTCGGTTTCTTCGGCTGCGCGGGCATCAACGCCCAAGCCGGAGTGACCAACTTCCACCCCATGGAGGTTGCCACGTCCAAGAAGGCCTTCTCCCACTGCGGATCCGCCTTCATCCTGGCCGACTCGTCCAAGTTCGGCGAGATCGCTCCCCACAAGTTGGACGATCTCTCCAGCGTCACCGCGTTTATTACCAACGCGTCGCCCTCAGCGGAGATTGTCACCGCCATCGAATCGGCTGGTTCCCGACTCATCACCACATCGGAGGTTATCGATGCTCTTTGATTCCGCAGTTCAGTTCCCGCGGCTGCACGTCGAATCCCAGGCGGAGCTGTTCAAGGTCCTCGGCAACGCCGCCATCGAGGCCGGCTACGCCAAGCCCGAATATGTCGACGCGCTGCTCGCCCGCGAGGCCGAGTACCCCACGGGCCTGCCCATCTCCGGCGGCGTGGCCATCCCCCACACCTCCGCCGAGTTCGTCACCGGCAACACCATCGCCGTGGCAACGCTGGACACCCCGGTTATCTTCCATGAGATGGGCGGAGACGCAGACTCCACGCTGGAGGTCTCCACCGTCCTGCTGCTCATCCTTGGCCAGGCCGACATGCACGTCAAGCTTCTGTCCCAGCTCATCAAGAAGATCCAGAAGTCGGACTTCGTCGAGGAGCTGCAGGCAGCACCGGATGCCGAGGCACTCGCCGCCATCCTTTCAGCCACGTTCCCCGAGAACTCCGAGAACCCCGTATAACGGAATACCCCACTTCCACAAACCACAACCACTCAAGACAAGGACATCATCATGAGCAAGAAGAACATCATCGTTGCCTGCGGCGGCGCCGTCGCCACCTCCACCATGGCCGCCGACCGCATCCGTGAGCTCTGCAAGGAGAACGGCATCGAGGCCGACGTCTCGCAGAACCGCATCAGTGAGCTGGGCTCCGTCGCCTCCACCGCGGACCTCATCGTCACCACCGCCAAGGTGGATCGCGATTACGGCGTCCCGGTGGTCCACGGCATCGCCTTCGTCTCCGGCATCAACGTTGAGGTCACCGAGCAGAAGATTCTCGACGTCCTCAAGGGCTAGTTCTCACGAGGCTGACGCAATCGCGCCAGTCAACACAACAGCTCAAATGCAAAGGGTCAAGCGCCATTGGCGTGACGCTTGACCCTCATAACAACCAGATGCCCGCCATTGGCGTGGCGGCACCTGTTTCCCCTCCACAAACCAACTCGAGAAAGGGAACGCAATGGATACATTTCTCAACGCAATCCAATACATTGTGGACCTAGGTCCGTCGGTGATGCTACCACTCATCATTTTCGTCCTAGCCCTGTGCTTGCGTCAGTCCGTTGCTAAGTCACTGCGCTCCGCGCTGACCATCGGCGTCGGCTTCGTCGGCATCTCGCTCGTCGTCGACTTGCTCACCAGTTCCATGGGCCCAGCCGCCCAGGCCATGGCCGATAACTGGAACCTCGGCCTCACGGTCGTGGACCTCGGCTGGCCCGGCACCTCCCCCATGGCATGGGCCTCGAACCTCGGCCTCGTGGCCATCCCCGTCGCCATCGCGGTGAACGTGGTCATGCTGCTCACCAAGACCACCCGCGTCCTCAACGTGGACATCTGGAACATCTGGCACATGGCCTTTACCGGCGCCATCGTCCAGATCGCCACGGGCAGCTTCTGGCTTGGCATCCTCGGCGTCGCTATCCACGCCGCCATCGCCTACAAGCTCGGCGACATGTGGGGCAAGGTCACCGATAACTACTTCGGACTCGAGGGCGTGGCCATCCCCCACGGCACCTCGGCCTACATGGGCGTCTTCGCCACCGTCGTGGACGACGCTATTGAGAAGATTCCGGGCCTCAACAAGATCAACCTCACCACGGAAAAGCTCGAAGAGCGCATGGGCGTCTTCGGCGAGCCGCTCATCATCGGCTCCATCCTGGGCTTCATCATCGGCCTGCTGGGTGGCTACCCCATCGGCGACTCCCTCAAGCTCGCTGTAGAGATGGGCGCCGTCATGTTGCTCATGCCCATGGTGGTCAAGCTCATCATGCAGGGCCTCATGCCGGTGGCCGACTCGGCCAAGAAGATCCTGCAGAAGCGGTTCTCCAACGGCGAGTTCCGCATCGGCCTAGACCCGGCCCTGCTCCTGGGCCAGCCACAGGTCATCTCCGCCTCCCTCATCTTCATCCCGTGGACCGTCATCCTCGCGGCCCTCATCCCGGGCAACACGGTCCTCCCGTTCGGCGACCTGGCCACCATCGGCTTCTTCGTCGCCATGGCAGTCGGCGTCCACAAGGGCAACATGTTCCGCACCCTCATCTCCGGCACGTTCATCATGGTCATCACGATCTGGATTTCCAACCAGATGGTTGGGCTGCAGACCCAGCTCGCATCCGACACGGGCCTGCTGGGCGGCGCAAGCCAGGTCGGTTCCCTGGACCAGGGCGGCTCTCCGCTCACGTACCTGCTGGCCAAGGGCCTGTCCGGCGAGTTCGGCATCGGCCTGCTGGTCATCCTCGTGCTGTACGTCGGCGCCTTCGCCTACACCTACGTCAAGTACCGCAAGGGCACCATCTACCGCACCGACGAAGAGATCGCCGCGGCGGACGAGTCCGCCCAGCCGGCCGAAGGCACCAACGCTGCCTAGCCGGCAGCTACCCCTATCCGCCCCTCATCTCAACGCGGGTGCCGCCTCTGAGCGCGCCTGCGCACCACACCGAAACACCACGTTTCAACCTTTGGGAGTTCAATCATGTCCACCTCCACCACCATGTCCACCATCGCCGTCACCGGTGTCAAGGAATTCACCGAAATCACTAAGGCCGTCCCCACCCCCGGCACCGGCGAGGTCCTCATCCGCGTCGGCTACTGCGGCATCTGCGGCTCCGACATTCCGCGCTACTTCGACGGCGGCGTCCACTCCTTCCCGCAGGTCCTGGGGCACGAATTCTCCGGCACCGTCGCGGCCATCGGCCCGAACACCGAGCTCGACGTGGCCGAGAGCGACAAGGTCATCGTCGCCCCGCTCGTCCCGTGCCACGAGTGCGAATACTGCCAGGCCGGCAACTATTCGCTGTGTCCCAACTACTCCTTCATCGGCTCGCGCCAGCAGGGCGCCTTCGCGGACTACGTCCTGGTCCCCGCCGTCAACGTCCAGTCCGCGGGCGACCTGCCGCTCGACATCGCTGCCCTCGTGGAGCCGCTCACCGTTGCTCTCCACGCGCTGGACCAGGCCGGCCCGGAGGCCATGGCTGACACGAAGAAGCCGACCCTCATCCTTGGCAGCGGCGTCATCGGCCTCATGGCGCTCATCGCCCTGCGCTCCCGCGGCTTCGAGGACGTCACCGTCGTGGACATCAACGACTGGGTCCTGGGCAAGGCCACCGAGTTCGGGGCGAAGGCCACCGTCAACTCGCTGCAGCAGGATCCGCAGGAGTTCTTAGCGGACCGCGCCCAGCCGGCTCTGGTTATCGAGACCGCCTGCGCCCCCATCACGCGCACCCAGGCCCTGGCCTGCGCGGGCAAGAAGGCCAAGGTCGTCTTCGTTGGCACCCCCACCAAGGACTGGACTCTTCCGCCCAAAGAGTTCGAGTACATCCTGCGCAAGGAACTCGCACTCTTCGGCTCCTGGATGTCCTACTCCGCCCCTTACCCGGGCCACGAGTGGTCCGAGGCCGTGGAGATCCTCTCCGGCCTAGGCGAGTCCGCCCGCGGCTTCATCTCCCACGTCTTCGACTTCACCAACGCCGCCGAGGGCTTCGAGGTCATCCGCGACCCGCAGCAGGACCGCCTCAAGATCATGTTCCGCGTGAGCGACAAGTCCGGCTCCGCCTCCTCTGCCACGGCCTAGGGGATCGCCATGACTATCCACTGCATCACCCCGAATCCGGCCATTGACGTGACCTACACCGTGGACACGGTGGTCCTGCAGAAGGTCAACCGCGTCCGCGAGGTCGCCCACCGCCCCGGCGGCAAGGGTGTCAACGTTGCCCGGCTTGCCGATGCCCACGGCTCCGCGCCCGTTGCCACTTACGGCTTCCTCGGCGGCACGGAAGGCGTCCTCTTCAAGGAGCTGCTCGACCAGCTCGCGCCCGGAATCGACCAGCGCTGGACCGAGGCCGAGGCGCAGACACGCCGGACCATCGCGGTGGTCGACAGCGCGGACACGACGATGCTCAACGAGTCGGGCGCCCCGGTCCCCCAGTCGCTCTGGGAGCAGCTCATCGCTAATCTCACCGCACACCTGGCATCCAAAGACTGGGTCACCATCTCTGGCTCCCTGCCACCGCAGACGGATCCCACGATCTTCGCCGATATCGTCGCCGCGATCCACGACGCGGGCGCCCGCGTCCTCATCGACACGTCCGGCCCGGCCCTGTTGGCCGCAGCCCGCGCCGGCGCCGACATCCTCAAGCCGAACCGCGACGAGCTGCTGGAGGCCACCGGCGCGGCCGACGTCCACGCCGGGATGGCGGCCCTCCAGCAGCTGGGTGTCCCCGTCATCATCACCTCCATGGGCGAGGACGGCGCGCTGCTCTCTGGCCCCGACGGCGAGGTCACCGCGCGCCTCGACTCAATTCTGGAGGGCAACCCCACCGGTGCCGGCGATGCTCTCGTCGCGGGCGTCGTCTCCGCCCTTGCCGCGGGCGAGGAGCTCTCCACCGCGCTGCGCGACGGCATCGCCTGGTCCGCGTCCGCCGTGCTTGCCCCCGTCGCCGGCGAGATCGATGCCGCCGACGTCGCCCGCCTGCGCGAACACATCACCGCCTAAACCCACCCCATCCACCACACACCTCGAACTTTCCAACGAAGGAGTTCACATGCTAGCCAACCTGCACAGCCTCGCCGCCGACGCACGCGCCGCCGGAGTCGGCCTCGGCGCCTTCAACGTCATCCACCTGGAGAACGCTGCCAGCCTGGTGCGCGCCGCCGAGCTCGCCGATGTCCCCGTCGTTCTCCAGATTTCCCAGAACGCCGTGAAGTACCACGGCGGTCAGCTGGCCCCCATCGCGCTGGCCACGCTGGCCATTGCCAAGGCGTCCTCCGCCCGCGTCTGCGTCCACCTGGATCACGCCGATGATCTGGAACTAATCCGGGAGGCCCTCGACCTGGGCTTTACCTCCATCATGTACGACGGCTCCCGCCTGCCCGATGACGACAACCGCGCCACCACCTGCAAGGTGGCCCAGTGGTGCCACGACCGCGGCGTGAGCATCGAGGCGGAGCTCGGCGAGGTGGGCGGCAAGGACGGCGTCCACGCCCCCGGCGTGCGCACCGACCCGGAGGACGCCCGCCAGTTCGTGGCCGACACCGGCGTCGATCTCCTGGCCGTGGCTGTGGGCTCCTCGCACGCGATGATCACCCGCGATGCCGCCCTAGATCTGGACCGCATCCGCGAGCTGCGCACCACCGTCCCCGTGCCGCTGGTGCTCCACGGGTCCTCCGGCGTCTCCGACGAAAACATGGTCGCGGCCATCGCCGCTGGAATGACCAAGATCAACGTGTCCACCCACCTCAACAAGGTGTTCACCTCCACGGTGCGCCGCCTTCTCGCGGAGAACAAAACCCTCGTGGACTCCCGCAAGTGGCAGGGCCCGGCGCATCAGGCCATGCAGGATGAGACTCGGCGCCTCCTGGAGCTCTACGCCGAGGGCCCTGCGGCGCTGCGGGAGCTGGCGTCATCGGCAAGCTAGCTGCGCCCGAACCCACCCCTTAGCCCCCTCACCTGCTACGGTGAGGGGATCTAATCCCCTACTTCAAGGAGTTCCCTCGATGCGCCCCGCGTCCTCGCCGGCCTCACCGCCTTCGCCCTTGCTCTGACCGTCGCCCCCGCCGCACAGGCCGGCCCGCACAAGACCTGCAGAAGCTGTCCTCCGCCGCCCAGCAGGGCGCACAGCTTGGTGGCACCATGGCCTCCTCCCTGGCCGGCGGCACCACCAACGGCCCTGACGGCCAGCCGCAGGTCAAGCCGGCCGGCGCCATGACCCTCATGTCCTCCGCACCGACCTGGGCACTGCTCACCGTCCCCTTCTCCGTACTGTCCTCCGTGGGCGGCGCGGCGGGTGAGCTGCTCAAGCGTTAAACAGTACTGACGACTTGGCGGGCGTATTCACCTACATGGAGATCGATTGCTCCAAGTGTGAGCAGGCCTACGACGGTGGAGTTAATAGCGTCAGCAGGCAGGGCTTCATGTGCTCCTTGGGCTTCGAGGTGGCTTCGGACGGTTGCGGCGTCGCAGGGGCGGGATTGGGAAAGCAGGTCGGCCATTGCGGTGAAGATGTGGGCGAAGATTGGGCTTTCGAAGTCGTCGGCGTCCAGTGTAGTGGCAATTGCTTGAAGGCGTTCGGTGTCGCGGTTGTGCATCATCGCGCCTAAAAGGCAGGCTTCTGAGCTGGAGATCGTTACCTCGATGTTGAGGTTGATATCGGTAACCAGGACGCTTCAGGGTTTAGGCCCGGCTAAACGATCTACAGCCCGCTTTTGCGCCACGAGGGCA
>NZ_KV821935.1:0-1072 GCF_001815785.1 Corynebacterium sp. HMSC056F09 | reverse complement strand
GTGACGGTACCTGTATAAGAAGCACCGGCTAACTACGTGCCAGCAGCCGCGGTAATACGTAGGGTGCGAGCGTTGTCCGGAATTACTGGGCGTAAAGAGCTCGTAGGTGGTTTGTCGCGTCGTCTGTGAAATTCCGGGGCTTAACTTCGGGCGTGCAGGCGATACGGGCATAACTTGAGTGCTGTAGGGGAGACTGGAATTCCTGGTGTAGCGGTGAAATGCGCAGATATCAGGAGGAACACCGATGGCGAAGGCAGGTCTCTGGGCAGTTACTGACGCTGAGGAGCGAAAGCATGGGTAGCAAACAGGATTAGATACCCTGGTAGTCCATGCCGTAAACGGTGGGCGCTAGGTGTAGGGGGCTTCCACGTCTTCTGTGCCGTAGCTAACGCATTAAGCGCCCCGCCTGGGGAGTACGGCCGCAAGGCTAAAACTCAAAGGAATTGACGGGGGCCCGCACAAGCGGCGGAGCATGTGGATTAATTCGATGCAACGCGAAGAACCTTACCTGGGCTTGACATACACTAGATTGCTGCAGAGATGTAGTGTCCCTTGTGGCTGGTGTACAGGTGGTGCATGGTTGTCGTCAGCTCGTGTCGTGAGATGTTGGGTTAAGTCCCGCAACGAGCGCAACCCTTGTCTTATGTTGCCAGCATTTGGTTGGGGACTCATGAGAGACTGCCGGGGTTAACTCGGAGGAAGGTGGGGATGACGTCAAATCATCATGCCCCTTATGTCCAGGGCTTCACACATGCTACAATGGTCGGTACAACGCGCAGCGACACTGTGAGGTGGAGCGAATCGCTGAAAGCCGGCCTTAGTTCGGATTGGGGTCTGCAACTCGACCCCATGAAGTCGGAGTCGCTAGTAATCGCAGATCAGCAACGCTGCGGTGAATACGTTCCCGGGCCTTGTACACACCGCCCGTCACGTCATGAAAGTTGGTAACACCCGAAGCCAGTGGCCTAAACTTGTTAGGGAGCTGTCGAAGGTGGGATCGGCGATTGGGACGAAGTCGTAACAAGGTACCCGTACCGGAAGGTGCGGGTGGATCACCTCCTTTCTAAGGAGC
>NZ_KV821934.1:0-1446 GCF_001815785.1 Corynebacterium sp. HMSC056F09 | reverse complement strand
CGACGTGTCTACTTTCCGGGGGCCAGGCCCCTGCTCTCTGCAGATCCTCACCAATCATCCCGAAGCCTATGGCCAGGCAGTGGACATCTCCGGCGAGGCCGAACCCACTATTGGAAACCACGCCGCCACCGTGTCCAAGTTCTATGGTGGCGATGAAGCCGCCTACCAAGCCGCTAATCCTGCACACCTGCTGGCGACGAAAAAGTACCCCGACCACCAGGCCATCTTAATCGCCGGCAACCGCGACACTAACGCGGTGAAAGCACTCAGCCAGTTGAGTGATGCCGCCCGCGCCGCCGGCATGCGGACTTTCTACACCACCCGCCCGGGTGGGCATTCCTTCGAGGTGTGGCGCCCGGCTCTGCGCGAAACTTTCGCCTGGATCGCCCGCCAAGGTGGTTTGAAAGATGTGAACGATCCTTTTGATGGAGTCCAAGATGCAGATCTTCAGCGCTAACAACTTCCGACACCTCGCGCGGCGCACACCGGTGACGTGGGCGTTGATCCTTCTGATGTGGGCACTAGCCATCGTGACGTACCTAGCACCTCAACTGGACGGTATTACTCAGACTACCGGGCTGACCGGTCGTACCTTCGGCACGGTTGTGGCACTCACCCTCATGGCCCTGGCTTTCGTTCTCCCTTCGGAATACCGGCTAGGTTCCCTGCGCACTCTCGCCGTTGGTATCGTCACGCAGCTTATCTCCGTTCCCTTGGCCTACGTAGCCGCCCACGGCATCGAAGTGCTCGGGCTAAACCGCTGGGGCGATGATCTTCTGAGCTCCACTGACTTATCACCCATCGGTTTCATCGTGGGTACTGCCGGCTTCGCTTCTGCGTGGATGCCGCGCCTATGGCAGCGCCGCGTACGCCTCAGCATCCTTGCCTTGACTCTCACCATGGCCCTGTATGGCGGTACGTTGAGCGATGTTCTCGGCGTCACCGCCTCGGTGCTCTCCATCGCCGCCGGTATCGCGTGGAGTGTCTTTGCGCCTCGCACAAATGCCCAGCGCCCCACTGCCTTCCACCGCGCCTCGGTGCCTGAACGCCGCGTGCTCACCGCGCTCATCTTGGGCGTGGTAGCCATTGGCCCAGCCTTCGTGGCCCTTGACCCGCTGGCCGAAGGGCCCTTCAGCCCAGTCACCCGACTGATGTGGTCCTTCAACTCTGCTGCTTATCACGCCACTGAGCTCTGCCAGGCTGACCCCACAAGCCAGGCCTGCCAAGCTGCCCTTGATGTCGCCCGCGTCCACGGCGTGGGTCCGGCCATCGCCAGTTTCATGCCGCTCATCATCCAACTCGTACTGTGCTTCGGCCTCATCCGCGGACGCCGTCTTGCTTGGTTGCTATCCGTCCTTACCCAGGTACTCGTCATCGCTGTGCTTCTAGCTCAGCTGTGGGACTTTAGCCAAGAAGTGTTATGTCCATAGGGTTTTTGGACATGGA
>NZ_KV821933.1:0-222 GCF_001815785.1 Corynebacterium sp. HMSC056F09 | reverse complement strand
AACGTTGCGGAGTTCTACACGGCCCATGACGGTGAATTCCTCTTCAGCGTGCCACTGCCGATCACGTTAAGCCACAGACCACCAGGTGGTCAGATCAACATCAACCTCGTTGAAGGAATGAAACACCGCCAACCACCGCGGATGAACCCGAAACTATCCAAACCCCGGCCGAAACGCAGGCCGCAACCATAAACCGCTAGAAGTGTCCAAGACCTCCATGGA
>NZ_KV821932.1:0-291 GCF_001815785.1 Corynebacterium sp. HMSC056F09 | reverse complement strand
GTCATGGGCCGTGTAGAACTCCGCAACGTTTTCGGCTGTGACTGTGGAGTAGAGTCTGCGGTTTTTAAACCTCAGACCAATGTAGAGACCGAAGCTGCACACGCGTACAACGCCGTCTTTGCTTACGCAGAGCTGGTCTGGGATACCCCAATGGTTTGTTGATTGTGTCGTCGGTGCCGTTAGTGTGGGGGTATCGGTGGGAGGTATGCCTTGCAAAGCTGCCATGTCATCGGTGCTGGCCTCGTGTGAAGTTGCCGCTTCCGCGGGGCCGTTTAGCATTTCGGATACAGC